>NZ_CP012701.1 GCF_001307295.1 Sphingopyxis macrogoltabida
AAGATTCAGATTCGGAGTGTAAATTGGCAGTGAAATCAGTCGCCTACGCTGGTTTGCCTGACCAGTTGGGGGATTTTACCTGACTTGCCGGGGGCTTAACCCTGACTTGCCGGGGGGACTCACCTGACCTTCTGGGGCCTTCCTGACCTTTTGGGGGCAGCCGTCTAGATGTTGATCCGTCGCCCGCTTGGCCGGATTTTTGGGTCTCGCAGGCATCAAAATCAAGCGCGATTTTAAGCCCTGCTGGAGAACCTAGCGACTCGCGGTTTCTTGGGTGATTCAGACCCGAAATCCGACCGGCTCAATCCTGACTTCTTGGGGGCTGCGGCCATCTCTTGATCCTGACCTGACTTGACTGATGAGGTCAGGTCAGGCAGCAATCAGCACATCAAGAATCAAGCTTTGATCGCAATATGGCATGGAAACGGATGTTAGCCCAATAGCCGAGGCTCCTGAAGAGAAGCCCGAGGAAGGATCCCCTGGCCGTGCGATGCGGGTTGCTGCCGCGTTGAAGGCAAAGGGCGGCGACGAGTTCGCCAAGCCAGGCAGCATCATCGAAATCAAGTTTGTCAAAGGCGAATCTCTCAGTCTGACAGCTTCGCGTCTACTCGCTCTCATGATCCTCACAGCTGGGGGTGACGCCTGGGAGGATCGCCCTCACCGCATACGTAAGGCGGACATTCGGCGAGGCCACAAGGGCAATGAGCGGATTACCGACATGCTTCAGGAACTGCACCGAACGCTGTTTGCCGTCGATGACAAATCCTGGCGGGGAAAGAAGGCGACGCTCCTGTTCTCCCTGATCTCGCGGTCGAAGGAGGAGACAGATGAGGAGGGCGGCGAGACTGGATGGATTGAGTGGGAATTCACCCCAGATGCTCGCAAGCTCATCCAGGCATCCGAAACCTATGCTGTGCTCAATCGGCAAGCGGTGCTTGGCTTTCGTTCGAACTACGCCTTGAAGCTGTATGAGCTGGGGGCACTTCGGCTTCATCGTCGACAAGCAACTTGGCGGGGAGACATGCAGGCGCTGCGCGCAGCATTGGGTATTCCACCAGATGTTTACACGGACTTCGCTCAACTTCGGCGCAAGGTTCTGGAGAAGGCGAAATCCGAAATTGACCAGCTTGCTCACTTCCGTGTTGAGTGGCGGGAGATCAGGCAGGGTCGAACAGTCACGGAGATCGAGTTCCGGTTCGAGCCCAAAGGCGCGCCGGAGGTGCTTGAGACCGTCGACGAGCTTGATCGTCATTCAGCTGGACGCCAGGCGAGGCGTGATGGGGCTGTAGAGAGCGTTACAGTGGGGCAGGGGGCTATTCCGGCATCGCGAGGAGCAGTCTCAGCCAAGAAGCTATCCGAGGCGACATTTCCAGTGGGAACGCTGCGCTTCGGTCATGACGACCTCCTTGAGATAGGCCGTAAGCATGGCGGTGGTTGGGATGTAGATCTGATCGCCAACGGTTTTCGCGAGCATATGGGCGAGCGTTTGGAGAAGCTTCGCGGTGCGAAGTTGATCGCCGCCTGGAAAGGGTTCTGTGAGGGGTGGTTCAATCGCCGGGGCCGACCCTGAACGGCAGAAATTGCACGCGTGCAATTTTCTAAGCCCCCACCGAGTCAGGATAGGGCGCGGCGACACAGATTTCACACCGATGACGCGCTCCAACTTTCGAAATTCCCGATTTTCTTGACCGAAAAGCGCAAGTCGGTGTAGCACATGCGGAATTGCGAAAGGAAGGCATGTGTCAAACGGACTTCAGATTGAAGAAGCCGAGCGTTTGGTCTCGGTCGCGACGCTGGCCAGTCGAACCTCCTCGGTACTCGAAAAGCTCCGGGATTCCGCGCGAAGCGCTAGGGCAGATGACCGGCGCGAGCCAACCTTTACAATCGGGAAAGCGGCCGAACTTGTGGGCCGCACGCCGGCTGCTATCCGTGATGCGGAAAAAGACGGCCGCCTGCCAGAGCCTGCGAGGACCGACAACAACAGGCGAGAGAGATATACGCTTGCCCAGCTGAACGACATGCGCGGCGTGTTCGGGACAAGACCCTATCGGGCTCCAAACGATCCCTGCTGTGTCGTGGCTGTCCAGAACTTCAAGGGAGGTGTTGGTAAGTCGACTTTGGCCGTTCACCTCGCTCAGTATCTGGCCATTAGAGGCTACCGTGTTGCGCTCGTCGATTGCGACAGCCAAGCCTCGGCGACGACCCTTTTTGGGTATGTGCCCGATCTCGATCTCACCGAAGATGATACCCTTTATCCGTTCCTTCGTGAGGGGGAGCGATCATCTCTGGACTACGCGCTCCGCAAGACTCACTTCGACGGTCTGGAGCTCATTCCCGCCAACCTTCGTTTGTTCAATTCCGAATACGAACTAGCCGCACGGATGGCGCAGGGGAACGGCGCGCTCCTTGACCGCCTGAAGGAGGGAATCGAGAGTATATCGGATCGGTTCGATGTCGTGGTGATGGATCCGCCGCCCGCCCTCGGGGCGATCTCGCTGTCCGTGTTGCGGGCCGCTAACGCATTGGTCGTGCCGATACCGCCGACTGTTATGGATTTCTCCTCGACGGCTGCATTCCTCTCGATGCTAGATGAAACGATTGAGCAGCTGGCAGACCGTGGTCTCGCTCCAGAATTGAAGTTCCTCCGCTTTGTCGCGTCCAAGGTCGATGAGAATAAATCGATGCAGAAAGAGCTGTTGCAGCTGATGCGGACGCTATTCGGGCATGCGATGGTTCGCACGCCTCTCAAGGACTCGGCCGAGATCGACAATGCTACAGCGCGGCTGATGACAGTGTATGAGCTTGATGGCCCTGCCACGAGTTCGGCGGTTCGCAACCGTTGCCTGAACTATCTTGATGGCGTGAATTCGGAAATCGAAGTTGATATTCGATCGATGTGGCCCAGCCATCAGAAGCGCCTCCGTCAGGAGGCTTTGGTATGAGCCGCTGGAAAATTGCACGCGTGCAATTCTGCTAATGGGAGGCTTGCATGAGTAGGAAGAACAGTGGTTTCGCGGCCGATCTGGCGGCAGGTATTGACCTGACCGAGGATACTGCTGCCCCTCGTAGATCGAGCATTGCCTCAAACGTGCTTACGGGGCGTTCAAACCGTCTTGCTGACCTGGCGTCGGGAGCGATTGTTTCTCGCACACATGAGCTTGTTGACCCAGCAAAGTGTCGGATGTGGGCAGGCCATAACCGCGACTATGCTCTGCTTAATGAGGAACGCTGCGCGGACCTTATTGAGAGTATCAAGGCTCAAGGGCGGCAGGAGATACCCGCGATCGTCCGTCGCCTATCCGGAGATGACGGGTTTGAGTTTGAGGTCATTTGCGGAGCGCGCCGACACTGGTCGATCAGCTGGCTGCGCTCGCACAACTATCCAGACTTCAAGTTTCTCGTCGACGTACGCGAGATGGGCGATGAAGAGGCCTTCAGGCTCGCGGACATTGAAAACCGGGCTAGGGACGATCTTACCGATCTCGAACGCGCAAAAGACTATCTGCGCGCCCTGACGGCCTATTACGATGGTCGGCAGAAGACGATGGCGGAAAGGCTTAAAGTCTCCGAAAGCTGGCTAACGCGGTATCTCGATCTGGCACGGCTGCCAGATGGGCTGACCAGGGCATTTGCCAATCCGCAGGAGCTTGGCATTCGCAATGCGATTGCGCTCAAAGCGCTCCTCAAGCCTGAGGATCGACGGGAGCGCGCCTTCCGTGAGGCGGAACGTCTTGCTGCAGAGCGCGAGCAGACTGGCAAGTCGATGTCTGTGATTGAGGTGATCAAGGCGCTCGCTCTCGCGGCAGACCCCCCCAAGAAGTCAGGATCCCCCAAGAAGTCAGGAAAGCCTGAAACCGTGGCCAGTGCTAGTGGGAAGCCAGTGCTTCGGATCGATGGGGCTGACCGTAAGGGCGTCCGTGTCACGTTGCTGAATAAGGGCGGCGCGACACGGCAGGAAGCGGAAGAGGCTATTCGCGCCGTTCTAGATCAGCACTGGCCGGCAATATAGCGCCGTCGGTCTGCCGAAGGAGCACCATACTTGCCTCCTGAAGTGAAGCTACCGATTGAGAAGCGGTGCGCTTTGTTACACCCAGTCCCCGAGCGAGCTCAGCTCGGGTAAGTGGGCCCAAGCTGACGATCATTCGCCAGGTTTGCGGAGCAGTCGAAGAGGCATACAGCCCAGAAAGTACATCGTCGGCCCGAACGACAGCCCTTCGCAGGAAGCGCAAATCGACCTCAGCCTTTTCGCTGGCTACCTCGAGCGCCGCGCGAAGCACAACGGGCAACGGCTCTTCATGGAGTTCACGAAACACAGCCCGCGGCATGATCCCAGCAAGCGCCATTGGCGCCGACCCTAGCCCAAACAAGTGTGGCCGCATGGCCGCCGCAAGCGACGCAGCCCAGGCCGCCCCCCGCGGCGCTGAACGTGTGACCGCGAACCCACCGACCTGAAGCATCTCGCTGCCGCCTTCGAGAAAGTCGATTTCTTCAGTTCGCAGCTCCGCCAACCATTCAAGCAGGGTCCCCATCGGATCACGGGTCGGCAGCACCGCATCGAGCCGTTCGAGCGCACGATCGGCGGGCAAGTAGGCCTCGTGTCAGCCGACAGAAAAGACTGCAATTCTAAAAAGGACGTTTAATCAATAGGATAGGATGACTCAAATACGCATAACTCTGTCGCAGCACGTTTCCACGCCGCATGGCCGGACAGATTATGCTACATTTGACGATACAGGGGAATCTACAGCGGAGCCAATCGTATGATTGAGCGAATGCCGTCTCCTGCACCCAAGCGCAGCCTCAAGTCCCTCGAGGCGGGATTGGCACTGTTCCCGCATTTCCGAAGGCATATTTCGGTGTCCGGGCCGGTGACGGCGGCGCAGATTGCCGCTATTTGCGAAGCCACCGGTTTGAAGGAGCGCCAGATCCGAACATTGGCCGCGCGGTATCGGGCGCATCCGGTTGCCGAATCGCTTGCACCTAAGCCCCGAGGACCGCCTCCCGGCTCACATCGGATCGACCCGGTGGTGAGAAGCGCCATTGATGCGCTGACCAACAAGATCGCGCTTAAGATGGTGCCGCCGAACCGCGCTGAAGCGGCTAGGCAAATATGGGGCTTGCTCCATGCAGATAACGGAGAGCACCGGTTTTCCGCCGATTTGATCCCGAGCGAGAAGACAATCGAGCGGCTGCTGGCCGAGATTCCGAGCAGTGTGTGGGCCAAGGCCAGCATGGGCTCCAAGACCCGCAGCGCGCATGAAGCGCACCCTGGGGAATACCGCAGCGATGGTTTCCTCGATCTTGTCCAGATGGACCATACCAGGGGGGACGTTATCCTGGTCGACAGCCTGCGGCGGGAAGAGCTCGGACGGCCGTGGATCACGTTCCTGATTGAAATCTGGACCCGTGCGATACTCGGCTATTATGTCAGCTTCGGCGATCCTTCGATTTTCCGGTGCGGCAGGGCGGTCGCGAGCGCGCTGCTGCCCAAGGAACCGGTGCTTGAACACCTGGGTGTGGATGTCAGCTACCCGATGTTCGGCCTGTTCCGGCGCCTGCATGCCGATCAGGCCAAGCCGCATCGCTCGGAGTCGTTTCGGCGGGCCTGCGTGCGCAATGGCATCGACCCGGATGTCCGCAAACCCGGCCCGGCCCATCTGGGTGGCCATATCGAGCGGCTGATCGGCACAATGGTCGGAAAACTGAGACTTTTGCCGGGTGCTACGGGATCGAACGTGTCTGCGCGCGATGACTACGACGCCGAGGCTGAAGCGGCGATGACCCTTGCGGAATTCGAGCGCTGGCTGCTGTGCCAGATCGCGGTTTATCATCACACGCCGCATTCCGCGCTCGGCGGGTTGTGCCCGGCGCAGATGTGGGAACGCGAGGCAGCGCGCCATGGTCCCTTGCTCCCGGTCTCGTGTAATGCGGACGAGCTTTTTCGCCAATTTCTGCCGTCGAAGTCGCTGACGGTCCATTCCCGGGGCATCCAGATCAAGCATCGCCATTACTGGCACCCGGCGCTCGGCAAGCGGATAGGCCAGAAGATCGAGGTCAGCTGGGACGAACGGACGATCCAGCATGTCTATGCCGAGCTCGAGGGCTCTTTCGTGCAAATGGCGGTTATCGGCCAGTATCCCGATGTCTGGGAGGCGGACTGGGAAGCCGCCAGGGCCAAGGTGAGGGCCCTGGGCCGCGGCTACCAGGCCGATGGCGGCCGTGCGGCGACGGCCCGCGCCATCGCAGCGGCAAACCAGGAAATCCATCAGGCGCGGGTTCGCACCAAGGAGGCGCGACGGCGGGCAAAGCGGCGCGAAGGGGAGGGGCTTACGCTCGCGGACCTGCGGACGCCTGAAAAGCTTTTAAAACAGCCGGTTCAGTGGAAATCGGTGGGGGAACTGGGCGAGGATACCTGGCTGAAGGTGCGCCCGTGAGCGCGGTCACCACCGCGCAGCCCTCGGGGCACCTATCCACATTCTGGATCGACTTCGACGAAGCCCGCAACGCCGTCGAGACCATCGTCGAGGTTGCGCATGACGATCCGGAAGAACGACCGACCTGCATCGTCCTCACCGGCCAGTCCGGCATGGGCAAGACCTCGATCCTGCGCGAGGCGCAGCGGCGTCTGACCGAGGCCTTGCCCGAGCCCGCCGATTGGGGCGAGGCCCGGTACCAACCCGTGCTGCGCACGGTCATTCCCTCAAGCCCGACCTCGCTCAAGATCAACTTGGCGCTGCTCTGGAAGCAGGGCTGGCCGATCCGGACAAACACGCACAAAACCGCCGATTTCAAGGTGGTCGATCTGTTGGCCGCGCAGGGGACGAGGCTGGTCGCGATCGACAATGTCCATGTGATCCTGACCGCCAGCGGGGTCGCGCGGCGCGATACGCTCGATGCCTTCCGCTTTCTGATGAGCGCTGGCAACGTGCCGCTGGTCGTGGCCGGGCTTGATGTCGCCCGCCAGATCTTCGCCGACGATGTCGAACTCGCCTTTCGTTCGATCATGCTCAGATTGCCGCTGTGGGAGCCGGGAGAGCCGTCGCAGCGCCTGATCCGGGCGCTGGCGATGGGCATGGACATGGCCGAGCCCGAACATCTCGCCGAGCCCGCGTTCGCCGAGCGGATCTGGCGCGAAAGCGGCGGGGTAACCGGCAATTTCAAACGGATCCTGCACTGGTCGGCAAAGGTCGCCAAGCGGCACGATCGCGTGCTGGTAGCGCACGACGATATCAGCGAGGCCTTGCAGCTCTTTACCCCCTATAGCCCGGATTGAGCGCCGGGATGGGCGCCGCTCAGGGCAGAGCCGAGATCGAGCCGCTGGCCTTCCGGGTCAGGCCCCTGGCGGGGGAATGCTTTGAATCCTGGCTGCATCGTCTGGCCGCGCGGCATGAAACCACGCGCAAGGCGCTGTTCAGCCATCTCGGCATCGAGACAGCCCTCGCTACCTGTGACCTGGCCTCATTAGCCGATGGCACCGCAGAGCGGCGCAGGGTCATAGTCGAGCGGTTGGCCTGGGCCACGGCGCTGCCGGAGAAGGCCATTCTGCGGACTTTCGTGGGGTGTCCCCGCGGCGACCTGCTGCCCCCGGCGCTGCGCTCGATCGGGTGCGCGCAATGCTGGCTCGACTGGCTGGAAAGCGGCGCGCAGTGGCGGATTGAGCGGAGCTGGATCCTGCGCGTTACCCTGCGCTGCGAGCGCCATGATCTGCTGCTAATCGATCTTCGGGGCATCATGGCGCTGGGGCGCTCGATGGCGGCGCAGCGGCTGCTGGAGGAGACGGTGGAGCGGACACGCGAGCAGATGGCGCGGTTTACTTTGGTCAGCACTCGCCTCGCCTGGAATCTCGTTATTTCCCGTGCCCATCTGCGTGGCAGTGAACCCAGCTCTTACGCGTTTTCAAAGCGATACATCGCGGCATTGATCGGCAACCGGTTCCATATTGCGCCTTCGCGCCACCTGTTGCTGGCGGCGCTGCACAGCAGCAATGTGGAAGAAGCCGAACGGATGGACCGCACGTTCCGCTTCGATGCGCAGCCGGCGCGTGGTCCGGTAAGGCGAGCCGCTCGCGGCGCGGTGCCCGGCCTGGCCGATCTCGCGGCCGCGATCGCAGCGGTGGGGAAGCGCGAGCTTGACCGCAAACGCCGCGTGCTGGAGGTCGCCGGACAGAAGCTCGAGCAGGCCTGGCTGGGCTACCCTGCGGTGCATGCGGCGCAAGTGGTGCGCCGACAGCGCGAGGTCCTGGCGAGCGAGGTACGCCGCCGCTACGCAGCCGAGCTTGCCAGTGCCGCGAAATCTCCGCTCAGCTGCTTGCGCGGGTTCCAGGATGCCCTGTTCTTCCTGAAGCAGTGCGGATTGGCCGACGATTTCGTCCCCGCAGCGACCGGGCGCCCCGATCCGTGGGAGGATTGCCTTGGAAATCCGGGACTGCTCCACAAGCGGTTGACCCGGCGCTTTGCCCATCCCGCGTTTCGCATTGTGCTCGACCTGCCAGGTCATTCTTTCGACGCCGACCCATTCGAGCGGGCGAGCAGCCGGTCGATGGCGGCCATGGCGTCGTCGAATTCGGCGAGGCTTTCAGCCGAGAGCACGGGAGACAGGTCCACTCCTGGATCTGTCTCGCGTCCCGTGCCGCCCGCCAGGCTCGCACGGATCAGGACCTGACCGCGATGCCGCTCGATCTCGGCAAGGCCCGCAGTTTTCAGCGATTTGACCAGTTCGCGCGCGCCGTTCTTGGACAGGTGGAGGGCACGCTCGATCTGGCCCGGGCGCAAGGGTCCGAACCCTGCGAGCAGGGTGTAGAGCAGGGGCGCGCGCGAATTCGAGCGCAGGTCTGCAAGGGTGGAGGTCATGTGGTGATGGCGCGTCCGGGCCTGTTCAACCAGCCTTGCGAGCCGCTCCGCGCTAGATTCGAGCGCCTCGGCGACCAGAATGCCGCGTTCGCGCGGCCATAGCCAGGGTGCCAGCGCCTCGGCGCGCAGCGCGCCGGGGCAGGGGAGGGGGACTGTGCCGGGCGCGGACCCCGACAGGGCTGCACCGGCCACGAGATCGATCGCCCAGAGCGGCGTTCTGGCGCGCGGCTGCGCGAGGGCCATCGGCCCACCTGGAAGGTCGAGCAGCCACTGGTCGGGCTCGCTCGGGGCGAATTCGGTCGATGCCGCAGCAGCAGCGTGGAGGTGGTCGATGGCCACGAGCGGCCAGGTGCTGTCGCTGTGCGGGACCGCGTCACTGGCCAGCTGGCCAGCGAGCGCAATCGCCTCGCGCGGCGAGAGCGGGTCGGCGGGGCCGGCGCACCCGCGATCCGGGCCGGCCGCCGCGCGCAGGCGCTGCGCAGCCCGCGCGATCGGCTCCCAGCGGGCGAGCGACAGCTCGGTGAGGATCGCATGCGTGATTCCCCAGGGATCCGCGAAGACGTGCGGGCCTTCGGCCGGAGGCGCGGCAAGGCCGCAAAGCCAGAGGTCGATCTCTGCTGCGGCGCCGGCGTGGCCCGCTTGGGATAGGGCATCACGCAGCTGTGCATGAATGACGCTGGCGGCGAGCAGATCGGCGACGCCGGGCTCGAGATGTGCTACCAGACCCTGCAATCGGCCCCAGGCAAGCGCGGCGCGCGAGCGGGCCAGCATGAGCGCTTCGGGCGATGCGTCTTCGTCCGCCTGGAGCGGATGGAATCCGGCAAAATGGGCTTCGAAATTCGCCATCGACACAGGCCTAGCAAACTGGAGTTAACTGTACCATAGCTGTTAGGGCTTTGAAGTGCACTAATGATAATGGGAGATTACATATAGTGACATGGCCGTTTCGCCATGGTATTCGGCCCCGATGAAGCGCAAATTGGTCTTGGCATCGCCAACCAGCCTTTCCGATAGGACGCCAGTGCCCGAAGGCGAGGTCGTCACGGTGCTTGGCCCCAGCGAAGCGCGTCTGCCCAAGCGCCGGGCGAGGCCGGGCTTGACGACGGTCGAACGGTTCGTCGCCGTCCTCTCCAGCTTGGTCGATGGCGATACCGCCGTGGCCAAGGTCAATTTCACCAAGGCGCTCGAGGCGCGCAGCCCGGCGACACTGCGCGCGATGACCTGCGATCTTGAAGGCTATACCCTGTTCGCGAGCGAACAGGCCGGAGCTGGTCTCCCCGCTTCGGCCGAGCGCATTGCCGAGTGGATCGACCATCTTGAGGCCAGTAACCAGAAGCCCGCGACTATCGCCCGCAAGCTGGCGACGCTGGCGACGGTGCATGGACTGCTTGGAATCCCCAGCGCCGTATCGAGTTCGCTGGTCCGCGACGCGATGAAGGGTCTGCGCCGCCGCCAGGGCAAGGCCCAGCGGCAGGCCGCCGGATTGCGGCTCGGGGAAGCGATCGGCAACGCTCCGGTCAAGGGATTCACGCTGGCGGCGCTGATGGAAGCCTGCGGAACCGACCTTCCGGGCCTGCGCGATGCGGCGCTGCTGTCGCTCGGCTACGATGCGGGATTGCGCGTGTCGGAAATTCTGGAGGCGAGGGTCGAGGCGCTCGAAGTCCAGGACGATGGCAGCGGCCTGCTCGACATCGATCGCTCGAAGACCGATCAGGAAGGGCAGGGGGCCTCTGTCTGGGTGTCTCCTGAAACCGTCCGGCGGATCGCTCTCTGGCGCGAGGCTGCCGCGATCCGCACCGGACCGTTGTACCGCCGCGTCGGGGTGATCCGCACCAAGGGCCACCCCGGCCGCCGGGCGCTCGCCATCGCCGATCTCGCCTACAACGCCGGCGTTGACCGTGAGCGCATGGCGGCCATTCCCGCGCGGCAAGCCAGCGTCACCTACGTCGTCGGCGACACCGCGCTGACCGTGGCGGCGGTGCGGTCGATCATCCGCAAGCGGGCGCTGGCGGCGGCGGACATGGGGCTGGTCGATCTGATGGGCGAGGATCTCGAGATTGCGCTGGGCGGCCTGAGCACGCATTCGCTGCGCGTGGGGCTGACCCAGGACCTGTTCGCCAGCGGCGAGGATGCCGGCCCGATTGCCCAGGCCTTGCGCTGGTCCTCGGTCGGGACCGCGCTGCGCTATGGCCGCCGGCTTGCGCCCGCCTCCAATGCGGCCGCGCGGCTGCTGGCGGGTCGCAGGGTTTGACGGCAGGTAGCCTGGGGTCTGCCTCGCAGGCAGTATAGGGAAAGGGTGGGATCGAATGTCGAAGAGCAATGCCGGTCACGATCTTGGCGGGCTCATCCGGTTTGCCGAGCGCGCGCCGTGGGACGAACGGCTTGACGCCATCCTGGCGCTGCATCTCGATCCGGTTTGCGCGGCAACAGGCCTGGAACCCGAGGCGATTTTCGACGCGGTGGGCCACCATTGGGAAGGGCCTCTGTGGGGCTGCGCTTTCGAGGACCTGATGGGCCGCGATGATTGGGAGGACGGCTGCAACCTCGTCGACACCTATCTCAAGCGGCGGGGCTGGAGCGAAAAGGCTCCGGACAAGGCCTATATGCGGGCGCTGCGCGGCGCAGCGATGTCTCTCTACGAGGTCAGCGAGGTCGTGCCGGGCCAGTCGATGCGGCTCACCGATCTGCTGCGGGAAGGCGAACCGGTCACGGTCATCGAGCGCAGCGCGACCCGGACGCTCGTCAATTGGGACAGAATTGCAACGCGAGTTGTCCAGGTGAACGGGCGATGGGGGATTTCTGGCGCCCTGCTGCCGTTCGGGCCGGACGCCAGCACCGAGCTGATCGCCAGCTTTGCCCGCCTGGAAGCCGAAGCTGGCGCGCCGGATCAGGGCGCCTTGCTCGGCTCCAGCGCGCCGCTGTTCACCGGCGTCTGGTTGCTTGATGCGCTGGGCATGCAGGCAGCGACTGGCTTGCCCGAATTGGTCAACGCCGATGGCGAGGACGTGGTGTTTCATCGGATCGTCTTCCCGCTGGCCAAGGGTGCGAACCGGCAGACCGTGACCCGCATGCTCGATGCCGCCGCATGGCTGGAGCCGGCCAGCGACAGCTTCTGGAACTGGCTGGCGCCGAAGGCCGCCGCGCGCAAGCCGGGCAGGGGCAAACAGGCCATTGCCACCACCATGGACGACGGCACGCCGGTCTTCGCCAATGTCGAACTGAAGGGGCGGCAACTGGTGGTTGAGGTCAACAGCGCCGAGCGCGCCGAGGTGGCGAGGGCAACGATGGCTGAATGGCTGGGCGAGCGGATCGGCCCGCCGCTGACCGAAATCCGAACACTGGCGCAAATGCTTGCTGACGATGCGGGGAATGGTGGACGGGACGAAGGGCCGGACCTGCCGCCCGAGGAAATTGAGCGTGTGGTTCACGAGATGCTGGCCCGCGAATATGCCAAGGCGCTCGATCATCCGGTTCCGATGCTGCGTGACCGGACACCGCGCGCGCTGGCCCGCACCAAGGCCGGGAGGTCCAAAGTGGCGGAGTGGCTCAAATATCTAGAGAACGGTTCGGCCAAGTCGCGCGAGACGGGCGATCCCATGGCGACCTTCGATTTTACCTGGATGTGGCAGGAGCTCGGCATGGCCGATTTGCGAAAATAGCGGCGGATTGAACCGATGGTGAGCCATATCTGGCAGCAGCGCTGCAGGGATTTCTGTCTTTCAGCAGAGTCTCGCACGTGCAGCAGACTGCAGCCTATTCTGTCCGTTCACACCTCGCTGAACCCTTCAGAGTGACATTTGGCGGCCATGACCAGCTTGGCGGCATGGGCGAGGGGAGGGTGACCTCGCCGGCTGATCCACGACAAGAACTGACGGCGTTCTTCGGAATACCACGAGCGCACAAGCACGTCGGCCTCAAGCCCCGGATTGTGTTCAATTCCAAGATTATCAAACGGATAATCGCGCACATGCATGCGCCAGAGGCGCCGGAGTGAGGCCAGCGCAAGGCATTCGGACAGCTCGGGTGAGATGAAGGGGAGGGCGCCTTCGATGCGGGCAAGCGTCAGTTGCCAGGGTGCTGGGCCGGATGCCATCGGCCAGATAGTATATAAATGGCCTAAAAAGTATACCCAGCTTGTACGGTGCCTTTGCTGTCCGATAAGAGCCCTTCACGGACGACACGCTATTCTATATATAGCAGCCGAAATTCGCCGCGATGTCGCCCGCGCCCTAAGGCAGGGATAAGGCACAGCAGCGGCAATGAAGCTTGAGGAGTGTCGCCGTGGACGATGACAGCAGCAGGGCTTTGGGGCTTTCAGATGAAGTCGCGCTTTCGCCGCTGGGGAATGCGATCCCGCCGCAGCTCGCGGCAGAGATCGAAGCGGCCCGCTCATACCGGGCGCGCTCCAAGGCGGCCAACACTGTCCGAGCCTATGACAGCGACTGGCGGCAGTTCGAAGAATGGTGCTGGGTGCGCGATCTTGCGCCTATGCCGGCTATGCCGGAGGCAGTGGCCACATACCTTGCCTCGCTGGCGCAGGCGGGGAGGGCGGACAGCACCATCGGGCGGCACCTTGCCGCAATCGCCTGGCACCACAGGCAGGCAGGTCAGGTCGCACCCCAGCATCGCGATCCGCGCGATGTGATTGCTGACACACTTGCTGGGATCCGCCGGGAGCAGCGTGCGCGGCCAACGCGCAAGAAGAGCGCTATTCTGGCAGCTGATCTCGCGCGGATGATTGCAGCGGCCGAAGGCCAGAGTCCGCGGGCTATCCGCGACCGGGCGGTCATGGCACTTGGGCTGGCGGCGGCGTTGCGGCGTTCCGAACTGGTCGCGTTACAGCTGGCTGACCTCGAACTGGTGCGCGAGGGGCTCAAGCTGACGATCCGGCATTCCAAGACCGACCAGGAGGGGGCAGGGCAGGTCATCGCGGTTCCCTCGGGCAAGGTGCTCAAGCCCGGTCCCCGCCTCAACGAATGGCTCAGCGTAAGGGGAGGGGAGGCTGGTCCATTGTTCTACCGCACCGACGCACAAGGGATGATGACCAAGGAGCCCATGTCGGATCGCTCGGTTGCCCGCCTGATCCAGCGCTACGCCGAAAAGGTTGGGCTCGATCCTGCCGCAGTCGGTGCGCACTCACTGCGCTCAGGGTTTCTGACCGAGGCGGCCAAGGCCGGAGCCTCGCTGCCCAAGATGCAGGAGGTATCGCGTCAGAAGAAGGTGGAGGTGCTCCTCGGTTATGTTCGCGATGCCGCGTTGTTCGAGAACCACGCCGGTGAGGGCTTTCTATAGAGAATCTAGGCTATGGAATGCTGGCTTGCGCCACGATGGTCCCTGGTTTCAGGTACCCTTACGGAGCGTCACATATGACAGAGGCATTATCGTGCTAGGTCTGCTAGAGCTGGATCGCGAATAATTGATTACACCGCAGGAAAATTTCATTAGATTCCCCAGGTAGGCGATTTTGATCCTGCCGATTGAGTGACTGAAACATAGAAAATGGCCCGCGCTGATCATCTCGTCTCGCTCGTTCGCGCCAGCGTTGCTGGCGACCGTGAGACGCTGCGCGCAGCGGCCGAGGCCATTGCGGCGGACGAACGAGCCAAAAATCACCACATCGTTGCAGATCGCATCGAACGCGCACTAAGCACCGTGCCGGTAACGCCGCCGCCTCTCACGACCTCCCAGCCTCAGGTCGGGCCAGGTCGAGACACGATCATCGAAATCGAAGCGCGGGTTAGATTTGATGATCTGCTCCTTTCGTTGCCAGCGCGCGAGAATGGTCGTCAGCTGATCGAAGAGCACATGCGTGCTGATGTTTTGCGCGCACATGCCTATGAGCCACGGCATCGGATTCTGCTTTCCGGGCCTCCTGGAAACGGGAAGACGTCCTTTGCTGAGGCAATCGCGGAGGCGCTGGGCTTACCATTCTTCGTCGTGCGTTATGATGCTTTGATCGGCAGTTACCTTGGTGAGACCAACGCCCGGCTTCGCAAACTGTTCGATTATGTGCGCACACAGCCGAGCGTCCTATTTTTCGACGAGTTTGATGCTATCGGTAAAGAGCGTGGCGACACCCATGAAACCGGCGAAATCAAGCGCGTGGTCTCGTTCTTGCTCATGCAACTCGATCAATTGCCACCGTATGTTATAGTTGTTGCGGCTACCAATCATGCAGAGTTGCTTGATCGCGCGGTATGGCGTCGCTTTCAGATGCGGTTAGCTTTTCCACAGCCCGATCGTAAACTGCTTGAGGTGTTTTTGGACAGGGTCATCTCTGGCTGGCCTGAAACTCCGCGCATGACTGTACAGAAGCTTGCGACCCGCCTTGGCGAAGTAAGTTATGCCGAAGCGCTCGACCTGTGCCAAAATGTGAGGCGCAGGCAGATATTGGGTTTGGGGGAGATTGGGATCGATGATGCGCTCGAGACAGAGCTTGAACTATGGAAATCGCGCGTACGGCCCGGGAATGTAGATGGCGAGCGATCCAACCAAGCCCCTGCTGAGGCTGACGCCAGACCAATCAAGACAACGCCCCGCCGGTCAGCAAAAATTTCCCCGACCACCTGAATCTTTCCCTCGGGATCGCCAGCAAGCCACATTTGCCCCAAAATTCGACCGCCTGGCCCAGGCTTTGGCGCGAGATCCGGGCGGTCTCGAACTGCGTGCCGATCCGGCTGCCCTGGCACCGGAGAGATTGCTCGTCTTCGAAGTCCGTGGCTCGGTGAACAATTTTGCCGCAGCCGTTCAGCGCGTGCCCGGCCTCGAACTGATCGACGAGGAGGAGTTAGGCAGCGACGACGACAAGGAGCCCGTTGCCTATCTCCTTGTTCCGGACGCACGCGCGCTCGCAGAACTGCTCTCTCTTTGGAGGCGCTGGAACGCCGATCAACTGCAATTCGGGGAGACGCCGTGGCGTGGCGTGTTCGAACTGCTTCGCGATCTGCGACCATGGGGGCCTCAGGACAGGGTCCAACGAATCGACGCCAGTTTTCTCGCCGAGGAGATCGAGGAGCGCGGCGAGGACGAGCTTGTCCCGCTGGAGATCGAATTGATCTACCGAGCCTCTGAGGTTCAGGCCCAGGCACGGGAAGATGAAGTGCGCGCGGCAGTGACCGCACGCGGCGGGCAGATCATCTCGCGTGCCCGGCTGCCCGAGATCGCCTATCATGCCCTGCTCGTGGATTTGCCGGTACGCGCGATCCGGGAGATCATCGATCAGGCGGAAGGCGGCATCGCCAGCCTCGAGCCTGTCATGCACATCCGCCCGCAAAGCCTAGCGACGACGATCGAGATCGAGGACGTCACAGACGGCGGCACCGCTGCTGCGGTCGGCAACCTGCGCGAACCGATCCTAGCCCTGCTCGACGGAGTTCCGGTCGCCGCACATCCGCTGCTCGCCGCTCATCTGGTCGTGGATGATCAATTCGATCTCGAACCCCATGCCCCCGTGGACCAACGCGTCCATGGCACTGCGATGGCGTCGCTCCTCGTGCATGGCGACAGGAACAATCCCGCACCGGCATTGCCGCGGCGCATTCATGTTGTTCCGGTGATGGGTGCTGGGGATCGCTTCCCGGCACGACGGCTTGTCGTCGACATCATCTTTCTCGCCATTAGAGCGATGCGAGAAGGCCCGGATGCAACGGCGCCGGGCGTGCTGATCGTCAATCTCTCGCTTGGCAACGAGCGGCGTCCCTTTCAGTCGTCGCTGTCGGCATGGGCACGGCTGCTGGATCGACTGGCGTACCGATACGGCATTCTGTTTCTGGTGAGTGCTGGTAATGTGAGGGAGACCTTCGGCCTCCCAGCCTTCGCGACCGGCACGGCTTTCGAAGACGCTGACGCCGCCGCTCGCTGTGACGGCACGCTGACCGCGATCGGCAATCTGATGGCTGACCGGCGTATGTTTTCGCCGTCCGAGGCAATCAACGCGGTGACGGTCGGCGCGTCCAATGACGATTGGGTGTCGGCTGCGGACCGCCGCGCCGCCCGCACCATCATCGACCCCTTTCCGGGCATTCGTGCCGCCAACCCGTCGAGCGCTCTCGGCCCTGGATTTGCCCGATCAGTCAAACCTGACATTTTGATGCCGGGAGGTCGCGAGCACCTCCGCCAGATGCGGACCGACGGTCATGTCTTCGTCAGACCGGCGCCCTCGACGCGCCCCGCTGGCCTCAAAGTGGCGGCGCCTCGTACCGGCGCCTTCGGGGTAGCCGAAGGCTATTCGGGCGGGACCAGCGGCGCGACCGCGCTGGCATCACGCACATGTCATCGAATCCACGACGCACTGGAGGCAGCGTATCCGGATTTTGCGGGCCTGCCCCACATTCAGCGGGCGGCCCTGCTCAAGGCGCTGCTTGTCCATCCCGCCCGCTGGCCCGATGACATTGCTGCACGGATCAAAGCGATCATCGGTCCGGTCGGCGGGCATCACAGCCACATCAAGGACAATATCAGGCGCTTCCTGGGATTTGGCTATGTCGACGCCGAAGACGCGGTAGCGTGCGCGGAGGACCGCGCGACGTTCTGGGCGGTTGGAGAACTTTCACGCGACCGTGTCACCACTGTCCGTGTCCCGATACCGGCGGTCATGAGCGGTCAGGCCCGGCCCCACAGCCTGTCGGCGACGCTAGCATGGTTCACACCCGTGCAACCGGGACGCAAGAGCTACCGATCCGTTCGCCTCAAGCTGCTCGATCCAGCAGAAGCCGGCACTTTGGGCGTTTCTCCGCGTAGCCTTCAACCTG
Source organism: Sphingopyxis macrogoltabida (assembly GCF_001307295.1). Lineage (NCBI taxonomy): Bacteria > Pseudomonadati > Pseudomonadota > Alphaproteobacteria > Sphingomonadales > Sphingopyxidaceae > Sphingopyxis > Sphingopyxis macrogoltabida. Next base: position 17,600 of record NZ_CP012701.1, read on the forward strand.
ACGGCAATCAGACTAATCGCGGCACCATATTCATGCGTTGCTGGGAAGGTGACAAAGCGCCGGTCGTCGGCCCGGATATGACGATTGACCTCGTTGTGCAGCGCGATCCAGATCCGGGCACTCCGATAGATGAAGCTGTACCATTCGGTCTCGCGGTCACGGTCGCCATGCCCGGCATCGTCGGTCTCTACACGCAGGTCGCACAGCGCCTCGGCATCGCGCCGCGTCAGCCGGTCTGAGGCTCGCTTTTCTTCGGGATGTTGCAACCATGAACGTCAAAAGGAAGCCTGCCAAAGCCGAGCGACCAACATCGAAAATGCGCGCGTTGTTCCGCGAGGCCGCGCGCGACATTGTCGCCCGGGATCGCGAGGCGCGTAAAGGGGGGCGCACGCAAAATACGATTGGCGAGATCGAGCGCGCAATGGTGAAGGCCTATGTCTGCGGACAAGAAGCCCTGTTGAACAAGCGCGAGGGGTTGCTCCCTTCGGCCAATGCTTTGGTCGACTGGCTGGAAATTCCCCCTCGGGCAAGGGAGACGCTGAGCTTCCTGACAATCTGTTTTTCTCACCGCTGGTCGACTGTACGGGGCGAAGCGTCTGCTCCGACCAGAATTCCGAGCGAAATTGAGTTATTCATCGAGAATGGTCGCAAGCGATGGACAATCGTAAACGGTGAAACGCGCAGCGAAAGATCGGTTGCCGACGGCAGTGTCGCGCCATTGGTTCGCCTCGGGCTGCTCGCGGCAAGCTCCGATTATGCCGACCGCTATGTTCTCACAGCATCTGGCATAGCTGCTGGTGAAGAGTACTGGCGCAGGTCTGATGCTGGTGATCCCACACTCCCACGCGAAGGAATGCGGTGACATTAACCTTTCAATGACCCCAGCCACAGGCGGTGGGAAAGAAACAAACATGGAAACGAGTACAAGCTCGGAAAACGTTCGGACGGCCATCTCAATGGCGCAGGATGATTTGGCATGGATTCGCGCCAGCCTCGAAGGCTTGGAGATCAAAGGCGATCACAGGCATCGCATTCCTGGCCAACTCTTCGATCTGTCGATCGAGCACCATGCTGGCATTATCACACTGATATCGATGGCCACTTATGCAAGTGCATTCGCTCTCGTCCGATCTGCCTTCGAGTGCTTCGTGCGCGGGGCCTGGATTCATTACTGCGCTTCGGAACAGGAGATAGAAGCGTTCGTCGAAAAGGATACGATCGCGCCGAAATTCGGTGATCTGATCAAGGCGATCGAGGAGCGCCCAGAATTCTCGGTCAAATTTCTTTCGACGGTGAAGCAAAGCGCATGGAGCGCGATGAACGGCTACACCCACGGCGGTGTCCATCAGGTGTCCCGAAGGTTACAAGGTGACTATATCGAGCCTGCCTTTGATGACGACTCTCTTCTGGAGGTAGTGAGTTTCTGTCGCACAATGGCCTTGATCGCCTTCGGACAGATAGGCTCACTAGCCGGACGTTCCGATCTGGTAGATCAAGCAACCGACAGGATGAAAAAGGCTTAGATCGATGAACTAATGTCTGCGTCTGTAAAGTCCGATTTGTAAGCGTTTTTGCTCGAATTTTTCTCGTCCCTGGGCCTTGCTGTTTTTGCCGCTGCCTGCGCCCAGTCGTGGAAACGCCTTGGCGGTGGATCACGAATGATCTGCCTTTCCGGTATGTTGTGTGATCCAACTGCCGCCATTGCAGCGCATCGGCCTGGACCATCGTTGTCCGCGGCGATGTAAAGGGTGCCAACATGGCCTGGAACGTTGATTAGCGCGAGACGCTCATTCCCGAGTGCTGCCCAGCACGGGATTCCTCTGATCTGAGCATAGCTTGCCGCATCCTCCATGCCCTCAGCAATGGCGAGCACATTGCCTTCGAACTGTGGAGCCCAAGCACCCTGTCCGGGTTTGCCGAGCATGAATTTGCCATCATGCCATGTTCCATCGTCCGTCAGCCTGATCCGCTGGATAGCCGTCAGTTTGTGCCCAGTTCTGACGGCGACCAGCACCGCCGCCCGGAAGATGGTTTTGGGCTTGCGGCCAAAAGGGCAACGTGGATGAAAGCGTAAGTCGGGGAGGTTGACGGGCAGTCGACGCGATCGAAGGTAGACTTCGCCGAGCGTCCCGCGGATCTCTGTACCCTGATCCCAGATCCTTCTGACGTTGGGCGCAGTTCCTTCTGGACGGTAGCTCGGCGAAGGGGAATTCAGGATCGGTTTGGTCCGACCGATTGCGCGCAGGACATCCTCGCTGCGGCATCCCGCAAAACAGTGGACCAGAATACCTCGCTCGCCCTGCCGGACTGAAAGCGACGGCGTTCGGTCTGCGTGCGCGGGGCAGACGCACATCGCATAGGAACCGTGCCAACGGCCCTTCAGTGCAGCAACGATGTCGATGGTCTCCTGGGTGGGTCTGAGCGCAATCAGCATAAATTCGCTCCTCTCAGCTAAGCCTCACCATCTTTCCCTTTTGGATCGACCCGACCTTCTCCGGCACGGCTCGCGCTGGCCAACGCCCCTTTCGTCTGTGCGATGCCAGATTGTGGGCGATTGCCATGCACCGCCTGTTCATTTAGAAACGAGGGGCGATATCCGAACCACGCCGAAAGGTGTGGTCATGAAAAATCTTCTATTCTTGTTGGTCGCTTTGACGCCGACGCCATCATCGGCGCGCGAAGCAATTCTCGACGTGTTTTCGCCAGAGGCAAAACCGGATTTCGCTGTGCTCGCCCCACAGTTGCGCGGGACGGTCGATCTCGAGCAATCAGTGGAACCGCCTCCGACTTCAGTGGATGCGTTTTCACCAGATTTGAACGGCGACTTTGAGTTGATCCCTCACAGCTTCACGATCAATCCCTATGCCGCGCGTCCCGCTGTTCCTTCGTGGATGCGGGCAGGTGCATCATTCTTGGGCCCTGCTTCTTCACCCTTCCGCCCTGCGCAGGATGACCCACTCTGCCAGTCCCGCAGCTTCTTCCCGCGATATGGTATCAGCAGGGATGCCCAGGCTCGCCGGACAGCCTATTTCAACCTGATCGTCGACGTTGCTTGCGATGCCGGCGTGCCCGTTGTTCTGTTTGACGCCTTACTGGCGCAGGAAAGCAGATATCGTCCCTTCGCCCGAAGCAACGCCGGTGCGATGGGCATGGCTCAGCTGATGCCCGGCACGGCGCAATATCTGCGTGTCACCGACCCTTGGGATGTTCGGCAAAACCTTGTCGGCGGTGCGCGGTATCTGCGCGAGCAGCTGGATCGCTTCGGGACATGGGAGCTTGCACTGGCTGCTTATAATGCAGGCCCGGGACGCGTGGACCAGTTTGGTGGTATCCCGCCGTTTCGTGAGACCCGCAACTATGTGCGTACGATCATGGGCTCAATTGGCATTCCGAATTCGACCGGCGGCGTGTCGCTGACTTCGGCAGCACTTCCCGCGCCCAATCCGTTTCGCAGGGTACTGCTTGCCTCATTCGATGGACGATCAGACGTCCCAGAACACTGAGAAACCGACGTGCCAAGCATAGTACACGCTGATTGCCAGGATGACGGGCGCGCCCTTGAGGTAGTTGAGCTGCCAGCGCAGCCAGAGCTTCGGGATGACCAGAGCTTTCTGGAGCCCCGTTTGGTGCGTGGGTCGCCACCTGCCACTCCGCCAGTCGTCAGCCGTGACGACAACTGAGAGCACTGCGCAGATCAGCGCCATCATTCCCACGCCGATGTAGAGCGATGTCCAAGCGATAAGGGCTTCCTGCTTCATGAGTCGGACCTAGTGCATCGATGATCGAACAGAGATACTCATATTCGAAGCCCTTGTATCCCCCTGGCCGAATACTGCCTTTCTGCGGCCGAGTAGCGTGTGGCCGAGATTGAGCTCACCGCTGCGGGCGCGCCGCACCAGCGCCTGCATGTAAGCATCGGGCGTCTTGCGGATTTGTCCGTTGGCCAGGTGATGCCCGGTGATCAGCGCGCACAGGAGTGCGATCCCTGTGCCCAGTGTCGCACTTGCCCGCGCGGCCGTAGCCTGGCCTATCTGGCAGACGCGAGCGACGTCGTGGAGCTCGTTCAGGCCCGGTCGGGCTCCAATTTCGACCATGCCGTCGATAAAGGGGAATAGGGCAGGGGCTTCGGCCCAAACGAAACCCGATCGATGGATGCCGTAGACATCATTCGCGTCGGCCGAGACCTGCGCGTTCTGACAAGCATCGGCTGTTTCCTGCTTCACCCTGTCGGCATCAGGCGTGGTTCGAACGTCATCAGGTTCCCGTCGGCAAGCGCCCTCTGCCAAGCCGTATACAGATTCAAGAGCTTCTTCAGGGCTGTATTGATGGTGGCCATCCCGGCGCACCCTAGTGTCCCCGGAAGGTGTCAGCGACGCAATGTCGTCGAGCGATATGCGCTCTGACAACCGATCAAGCAGCCGCGTCGCGACCTCGGCGAGGCGGCCGAGCACTGCGATCGCGTCCAAGGATCCTTTCCGCCTCTGGTATGTGCGCCGCGCCGCAGCGATCGCATCGAGCTTCTTTCTGGCCTTGTCAGCCCAGGGGCGGCCCTGCTCGAACGGCCGCAGCAGCCGGTACGCGCTGCTTGTTGCCCTTCGAATTTGGTTGGGCAGGATCAGGTTCTGCGCGGCCAGGGCCTTCTCGGTGGCGGCCAGTTGTGTGAGGTAATCCTCAAGGAGGAGTAGCGGCGCCAGCGACCATCCTGATGCGTCGGAGCGATCCTCGCTGTCTCGTGACCCAAGAAATCGCTTGCCGTTGCCGGCGAGGCAATGGGGGATGATCAGGCCGTATTCGGCAAGGCGCCTGATGTTCTTGCGCGCGGCGGTCCATCCGATCCGGCATTTGAGATGGTCGTTCGAGGCGGCAATGAGCGGGCCGCAGCGGCTGTCCCAGTCGATATTCATGGCCGCGATGCTCGCGGCGGCATCGTAAAGATCGCGCCAGACGATTCTCGGAACATCGATCGTCACGGGCGGCATTCTCGCGAAGGTCTCGATGATATCGAGTAGTTTGCGCCGACGCTGCCTGCCTGCGTTTTCGGTCCCGGTTGTCCGTCGTCAGAACATTTGGCGCAACTCGTGGCGTAAATTAGCGGAGAGCGGGCCTCGTCTGTGGTTTGATATTAGGCGGCGAACTTTCGGTGCTGCAAGCGCCGATATTCGATGGTCTGTCGTTTGATCCTTTCGCGCTGTTTGATGATGGCCGGTGCCCTGCCGAAGTAGGCGTCAGCGGGCGTCACGTTACCGAGGCTTTCGTGGTATCGGCGGTGATTATAATGGTCGATGAAGGCCTCGATCTGGGTTTCAAGATCGCCAGGCAGGAAGTAATTTTCGAGCAGGATGCGGTTCTTCAGGGTCTGGTGCCAGCGCTCGATCTTGCCCTGGGTTTGCGGGTGCATCGGGGCACCGCGGACATGGGTCATCTTGTTGGCCTCGATATATTCGGCCAGTTCGCCGGCGATGTAGCTCGGGCCGTTGTCGCTGAGCAGCCGGGGCTTGTGCAGCACCGTGGCGCTGTCGCAGCCGGAAGCCGCCAGGGCGAGGTCCAGCGTGTCGGTCACGTCCTCGGCCCGCATGTTGGTGCACAGCTTCCAGGCAATGATGTAGCGCGAGAAGTCGTCGAGCACGGTCGACAGGTACAGCCAGCCCCACCCGATGATCTTGAAGTAGGTGAAGTCGGTCTGCCACATCTCGTTCGGCCGCGTGGTTTTGGTGTGGAACTGGTCGGCCGCCTTGATCACGACGAAGGCCGGGCTGGTTATCAGACCATGGGCCTTGAGCAGGCGGTAAACCGTGGCTTCCGACACGAAGTAGCGCTTCTCGTCGGTGAACCGCACCGCCAGTTCGCGAGGGGATAGCTCGGTCGTCTCCAGCGCCATCTCGACGATCTGGTCCCGGATGTCGTCACCGATGCGATTCCACACCCGGCTCGGCGCCGATGGCCGATCCTCCAGCGCCTCCGGCCCGCCTTCGAGGTAGCGGTCGTACCAGCGATAGAAGGTCCGGCGGGCAATGCCGAGCTGGTCCAGCGTGCGTTTGGCAGGCAGGTGCGATTGCTCGACGATCCGGATGATCTCCAGCTTCTCGGATGCCGGATACCTCATTCGTCGTCGCCCCCATCCCCGACCATGCTTTTTTTGAGCAGGCGGTTTTCGAGTGTCAGGTCGGCCACGCATTCCTTGAGCGCCCGGGCTTCGCGGCGCAGGTCGTGCACCTCGCCGGTGGTCGCGGCACGCGCGGTGTCGCCCGCCAGGCGGCGCTTGCCCGCTTCCATAAACTCTTTCGACCAGGTGTAGTAAAGGCTCTGGGCGATGCCTTCCTTGCGGCACAGCTCGGCAATGCTGTCCTCGCCGCGCAGGCCTTCCAGCACGATCCTGATTTTGTCCTCTGCAGAGAAGTGCCGGCGCGTCGCACGCCGTATGTCCTTCACCACCCGCTCAGCAGGGGCCTTCGGCCCCGATTTCTTCAAGGAGGATTTGGGCTTCATCTTCGTTCCTTCGTCTCTACGACGAAGCCCAAATCCTCCTTACATCTCAACCTCAAATATGTGCCATTGGTGCTGACGGCGGACAGTGCAGCGAGCCATCGTTCGGGACAACGTGGGCCTCAAGCGCGCGGCGATGCTCGCCTAAATTCCAGATATGAAGATGATGCAGTCCGTCGATACCCTCGTGCGACTGCAGCGCCTCAACAATCTCGTCAAACTCAACCTCGTCTGGCACCGCGCCCATCAAAAGGCGTACCGTTCGCGGCAGCAGGGTTACGCCTTGCCAAATCACATAGGCAGCGATGACCAGCGTAATGATAAGGTCCGCGATGTAAAGTTTGTACAAGATGATCAGGATCCCGGCAAGGATCACCCCGACTGATGCGAGCGCATCGGAAACATTGTGCAGAAATGCGGCTTTCATATTGATGCTGTCACTTGCACCGCGATAGACAATCAGCGCCGTTATCAAATCAATTACAAGAGCGATGCCGGCGATGGCAATGACCGTCCAGCCTTCCACAGGCTGCGGGTCAGCGAAGCGGTTGATAGCCTCCATGATCAGGTAGAATCCGATGATGAGCAACGTAGTGAGGTTGATGAGCGCAGCAACGACCTCGCCTTGCGCATAACCAAAGGTCATGAGTTTATCGGCCGGGCGCCTGCCGATCCTGCGGGCAAACCAAGCGAGAAAAAGCGCAGCGGCATCGCTGAAATTATGCAGTGCATCGGCTATGAGCGCCAGCGAGCCCGACACAATTCCGCCAATGATCTGCGCAAGCGTCAGGAGGACGTTGATCATGACCGCTACCACTAGCTGCCGGTCGCTTAGCTTCTCCTCGCCATGGCTGTGGCCGTGATGGGCCGCGTGCTCATGGCGCGAATGCATTGCGCCATTGTCTTCCAAGCCGCCATTCTCGTGATCGTCGCTCACAATTTGAACTTATCCTTCTTTTCATGCTCGGTGCCGTCCTGATCATGCACGTCCATGTGGGCGTCCCGCAGGATATCGATACCGCCATACAGCGCTATTCCGGCGACAGCGATGCCGACCACAAGATCGGGCCAATTCGCCCCGGTGATCATCACAATGATAGCGGCGATGATGATGCCGCCGTTGGAAATAAAATCGTTGAAGCTGAAGGTCGTCGCCGCGCGCAGGTTGACGTCCTTGTCGCTCATTTTCTGAAGCATTCTGAGGCAAATCAGGTTCACGACAGCCGCCACCGCTGCCATCGCCATCATCATCATGCCAGCTGGCTCTGATCCTTCAACAAAGCGCCGGATGGCATCGGCGATGACGCCGCCTGCAAAAACGAGCAGCATAACACCGGAAAAGCGTGCCGCGCCGCGCTTCCAGGTTCGCGAACGGGACAGGGCCAGCAGGCTCAGCGCATAGACCACCGCGTCCGATGAATTATCCAGTCCGTTAGCGAGCAGAGCGTTGGAATCGCCCGCAATGCCGGTGATGAAGAAGCCGACAGCGATGGCGACGTTAAGCCACAGCACGATCCACAAGGTGCGCCGCTTTTCGGCTGTGTCTAGCTTCAGTTCACCTTCGCCGCTCATCTCAATCTCTCCTTTGTCCCCCAACTTTCCTGACAGACCAGACGGGATGGCCGCCAGCGCGATGGAGGTGCAATCTACCATTCCACATCGCGCTGGTGCCGGACCTCACCTAGGTAACCTCACCGAGTTCGCCCTGTTCCTCTTGCGTGGCATTGCTGCGCAGGCCATCACGCCACTTTTGCCTCCAGCTGCGCCTGTCGTCGGAATCGCCCAGCACAAGTCTGGCGATCGCCGGCAGAACGAAAAGCGTGAGAATCGTCGCGGTGATCAAGCCGCCGATGACCACAGTCGCGAGCGGCCGTTGCACTTCGGCCCCGGTCCCAGTCGCGATCGCCATCGGCACGAAGCCAAGCGATGCAACCAGCGCAGTCATCAGCACCGGACGGATACGCGCCAGCGCACCGTCAACGATCGCTTCCTCCAATGGCATGCCCTTGTCGAGGCGCTGGCGGATGGCCGTCATCATCACCAATCCGTTGAGCACCGCCACGCCGGAAAGAGCGATGAAGCCCACCGCCGCCGAGACCGAGAAGGGCAACCCCCGCAAGGCCAGAGCAAAGACCCCGCCTGCCAGAGCCATGGGAATGGCGCTGAACACCGCCAGAGCCGGAACCCATCCGCCGAGCGCCATGAACAGGAGCAGCAGCACCAAAGCGAAGCAGACCGGCACGACAATAGCGAGCCGCGCCTGCGCCGCTTGCAGGTTCTGGTATTGGCCGCCCCATTCGATGAAAGAAGCAGGAGGCATCTCGACCTGCGCCGCCACACCTTCCTGCGCTTCCTCGACGAAGGAGCCCAGATCGCGTTCGCGGACATTGGCCGATACAATCACGAGCCGCCGGCCTTGTTCACGGCGCACTTCTGCCAGACCATCGACCACCCGGAAATCGGCGAGCGTCCGCAGGGGTATGGACACACCGTTTTCAAGCATTATCGGAAGCGCCCCAAGCTGGTCAAAGTCGTCGCGGGTGGCAGCATCGAGGCGCACGACGACATCGAACCGCCGGTCGCCTTCGAATACCATGCCCGCGGGCCGACCGCCCAAAGCGATGGCCACCGATTGGGCCACCTCCTCTATGGTCAGCCCATAGCGGGCGATGGTCGGCCGATCGAAAGCAATGTCAAGCGTCGGGAAGCCCGTGACCTGCTGCACCTTTACGTCGGCGGCGCCTTCCACTTCGCGCAGAACTCCCGCAACTTCGCCCGCCGCGTCGGTGAGCGCGGTGAGGTCATCGCCGTAAAGCTTGACCGCCACATCACCGCGAACGCCGGCGATCAGCTCGTTGAAACGCAGTTCGATCGGTTGGCTGAACTCGTAGAGATTGCCGACAAGACCGCCGAGCGCACTTTCCATCTCAGTAACAAGCGCATCCTTGGACAGACCGGGATCGGGCCACTCCTCGCGCGGCTTCAGAATGACATAGGCGTCTGAAGCGTTAGGCGGCATCGGGTCGCTCGCCACCTCGGCTGTGCCTGTTCGTGAGAACACCAGCGCAACTTGAGGGAACTCGGCGAGGCGATCCTCCACCTGCCGTTGCATCACAAGCGATTGCTCAAGCGAGGTGGAGGGGATGCGCAACGATTGAACCGCCAGATCGCGTTCGTCGAGCTGCGGGGTGAACTCGCTGCCGAGGAAGGTGAACACCACTGCTGCAAGTGCAAAGGCTCCAGCGCCAGCTCCGATTACCGGCCAAGGCCGGGCAATCGCCTTGCGCAAGGCCGGACCATACCGCTCCTTTGCCCAGACAATCGGCTTTACTTCCTTCTCGGTCAGCTTCTTGTTGAGCAGCACTGCGATCATCGCCGGGACAAAGGTCAGCGACAGCACGAAGGCCGATGCCAGCGCCAGCATCATAGTGATCGCCATCGGCGAGAACGTCTTGCCCTCGACGCCGGTGAAGGTGAGCAGCGGGGCAAAAACAAGGAAGATGATCGCCTGGCCGTAAACGGTAGGTTTAATCATTTCCTGTGCCGCAAGGCGGGTTTCGGTCAGGCGTTCCCCGAGCGTTAGCAAGCGCCCTTCACGATGCTGCCGTGCAGCCAAGCGCGCGACGCTGTTCTCGACAATGATGACCGCGCCATCGACGATCAGCCCAAAGTCCAATGCGCCGAGGCTCATCAGATTGCCGGACACACCGAGCCGGTTCATCCCCACCGCTGCGAGCAGCATCGAGAACGGGATGACCAGCGCCGTGATGATTGCTGCCCGAATATTGCCAAGCAGCAGAAACAGCACAGCGATGACCAGCAAGGCCCCTTCGAGCAGGTTTTTCTCCACGGTTGCGATCGTGGCATCGACCAGTGACGAGCGGTTGTAGACGATCTCGGCCACCACACCTTCGGGCAGCGATGCGCGCACCTCCTCAAGCCGTGTCGCGGAGTTTGCGGCCACGGTCCGGCTGTTCTCGCCTGCGCGCATCAGAACCGTGCCGACGACTGCCTCTTCGCCATTGAGCGATGCCGCTCCGGTGCGCAGATCGCCGCCAATGGCCACATCGGCCACATCACCGATGCGGATGGGAACGCCCTCGCGGGTCGCCACCACAGCCTCCTTGATCGCCTCGACACCGTCAAGCCGGGCATCGACGCGCACCAGCAATGCCTCACCCGCTCGGTCAACGAAGTTGGCTCCGGCCGCCAGATTGGCTGCTTCCAGCGCTTTAATCAGCGAATTGAATGACAGGCCGTAGCCGGTAAGCCGCGCCGGATCAGGCTGCACCAGATACTGCTTTTCGAAGCCACCGATGGAATCGACCCCGGCAACGCCATCGATGGACCGCATGAGTGGAGCCACGACCCAGTCCTGCACGGTGCGCAGATAGGCGGCCTTGGCCACCTCGCTGTCGAGCCGGTCGCCGCGCTCGGTAATGAAGCTGCCGTCGGACTGCCAGCCCGTTCGCCCACCTGTTGCCGCATCCTTGCCTCCGGGATGCTCATATTCGATGGTATACATAAGCACTTCGCCAAGGCCGGTCGAAATCGGCCCCATGGTGGGTTCCGCGCCTTCGGGCAGCGATGCACCAATCGGTGCAAGCCGCTCGTTCACCTGGCTGCGAGCAAAGTAGATGTCGGTCCCTTCCTCGAAGATCGCTGTAACCTGGCTGAAGCCGTTGCGCGAAATCGAGCGGGTCATTTCCAGCCCCTCGATCCCCGCAAGGCCGGTCTCGATCGGGAACGTCACCTGCGTTTCGACCTGCGAAGGCGAAAGCGCGGGCGCGCTGGTGTTGATCTGGACCTGCGTGTTGGTGATGTCGGGAACCGCATCGATCGGCAGCCGGACCAGATTGAATGCGCCATAGATCGCCGCAAGGATGGTCAGAACGATGATCCCCCAGCGAAACCGTACCGCAATGTCGAGAACCATGCCGATGACGCCGTGGCCACCATCATTGCCGTGGTTCGGACTATCCTCGTGTGAGGGAGCCGTGGTTTGATCAATGCCCATGTTCGGCTTCCCCCTTTTCGAGTTCAGCTTTCAGCAGAAAGGCGTTTTCAGTCGCGACGGCTTGTCCGGCGCTCAGACCGGAAAGGATCGTCACCATTCCGCCCGAGCGGTTGCCTGTCTCCACCTCACGCGCCTGGAACCCGCGGCGGGTTCGAACAAACACGACGTCTTTGCCGTCAACGACCTGGACGGCATCTTCAGGAACAGCGATGCTGCGCTGATCCACTTCGCCGGAAGGACGGATGCGGGCCTGCAGGAAAGATCCGGGCTGGAGGCCAGAAACGCTTCCCGGAAGATTGAGAATGGCAGTTGCACTGCGGCTTTCAGGGTCGAGCGAAGGCGTCACCGAGCGCACGCTTGCACCGATTTCCCGTCCATCGCCGACGAGCAGGGCGGCTTCATCGCCGGGCTTGATCCGGACAGCATCGGCAGATGGAAGAGCGACCTCGATCTGCAAACCATTGGGATTGATGACCTGAAACAGTTCCTCGCCCGCATCGACATATGAACCGAGCACGATGGGCGCGGTTGTCACACGGCCAGATATCGGGCTGGTAACGGCCAGTGATCGGCCATCCCCGCTTACCCCCGCTGCCGAGACAGCGGCCTGTGCACGGGACAGTTCGGACCGGGCAACATCAAGATCTGCCCTGGCAGCTTCAAGATCCTGCCTGGCCGTGACGTTCCCCTCGAACAAGCGTCTCTCGCGGTCATAAGCGGAGGATAACGCCGTCACCCGCGCGCGCGCCGCACTCAATTGCGAAGCGAGGGCAGCAGCATCGGCGCTTTCGATCCGGGCGACCGTTTCGCCCTGACTGACATAGTCACCCAAAGTCTTGCTGATGCTGCGCACCACACCGGTGGCGCGGGCATCGATCCGTGCAGTCGCAGCCGGGCTGGCCGCAACCGTTGCGGGAAAGACCAGTTCAACGGCGGCGCCGGACTGCACGGTTTCAACCTTGATCTTGGCAGCGCGCAGTTGCTCATTACCGATCAGGACAAGTCCTTCCGGCAAGGCGATTTCGGCCACCTCACCGTCTTGCTGGACAGCAGCCTCGTTTGCGGGCCAGAGAAAATACAGCAGCGCTGCGGCGGCGATCACAATTCCGACGACAATCGCCAGCGTTCTGCGGTTCATGACAATATTCCTCATTGTGTGGCCAGCCTGATAAGTTCGGCTGCGGCCTGTCCCCGGTCCTGCTGCGCAGCGATCAGCGCTTCGCGGATCGCATCGCGGGCGTCGGCGGCGGCCAGCACTTCGATCAGCGGAAAGCGGCCATTGCTGTAGCCGATCTGCACCAGTCGAAGAGCTTCCTCGGCTTGCGGCAGGGATGTTGTGGATAGCGTTTCAACGCGCGCCTCGGCAGCCAGATAGGCAGCGCGGACGCGAGTGACGGCCTGTTCGTAGTCCGCGAGCGCAACAGCTTCGCGGGCAGTTGCTGCGCGCAGATTGGCTTCGGCAGAAGCGATATTGCCCTGATTGCGATTGCTGAACGGAAGCGGGATCGAGACGCCGACAATAAAGGCATTGGCGTTGCTCTCCTCGAACCGCCGCACGCCGGCCGAGATGGTGGGATCCGGGACGCGCAGGCTGCGTTCCCGCGCTATTTCTGCGGATGCGGCAGCTGTGTTGGCCCGCGCGAATTCCAGCTGCAATGGTGCACTGGTTGCCATTATCTGGTCCGGCGGTGCGATGGCAGGAAACTCGCTCGGAACCACGGGCGGCGCTGCCTGCTCGCTCCACAAAGCGGCAAGGCCGGTTCGCGCGGCAAGGCTGGCCGCTTGCGCAGCCTGCAGCTCAGCCTGCGCTTCAGCGAGCGCGGCTTGCGCCCGCAAGGCTCGCAGCGGTGGCTCGCGGCCGACCTCCACCAGCAGGTTCGCAATGCGCGCCAGTTCCTCGTTGCGCGCGACGATATCGCGGGCAAGATCAAGGCGCGATGCCGCCGCAACGGCTGTGATATAGCGTTCGCGCACCAGAAACCCGAGCTCAGCCTGCGAGAGGTTGGCCCTCAGGGTTGCAAGGTCGGCCTGGGCCTCGGCTGCTGCGATCCGCGCATCCCGCTTCCCGCCAAGTTCTAGCTGCTGGCCAACCGACAAGGTGATTTGTGTCGCACGTAAGCCGGAGAAGGCGCCGCTACCGGCAAAATCCTCAGCTTCGAGAGAGACCTGCGGATTGGGCCGCAAGCGGGCCTGACCGATGAGCGCCTGTGCTGCCTCGGTGTCAGCGCGCGGCCCGATAAGGCGCGGATTACTTTCGGCAAACGCGGAGCCATCTGTGACCCCGCTGCGGTCGAGCGCTTCATCGAGCGAAACAACCGCTGGCTCCTGCGCGGCAGCAGGCTCGGTAAAAGCGGCGAAGGCCAACCCTGCAATGAGGGCGCCCCGCCATAATATGGCTGACATTTTGGATGACTTCCTCTGCTGACGTTCAAAAAACGGCACCGGAAATCATTCCAGCGCGCGTGAAGCATCAGACTCGAGGAGGGGGGCTCACTATCTCGCGATCAACCGAAGGCAGACGGTCATAACGTGCCGACAGATGCATGGCCAAAAGCTCACGGCTCTCGATACCAAACGCCGCGCCCTCTACGTTAGAGCCGTGGTGGCAATGACCGTGAGCACACACGCCGTGCTGCTCGACAGGAGTATCGGGATCGCCCTTATCACTCTCGCCAGGTGCGTCTACCTGAAGCGAAGTGGTCGCAATTTCAGACCCGTCCAAAAATCCGGCTTCAGCCCCGCAGGTTGCGGCATCAGCGACCGTCGCCAGGACAAGCATCACCAGCGCCAAAAGTATGGCAAGAGGGCGCAGGGCAACAGGGCGGAGTGCAAGCGTCATGGACGTGATGGCGCCAGTAACATTGGCAAATGGGTGGAGCAAGGCCGAAGTATCTCGGTAATATATACCCACATTCTCCAAGTAAGTCGCTGATTTCGCTGTCGTAATCGTGATATTTCGCATATAAATCATGGCGTTGACGGCTGCGAGGGGCGCGTTTCATGGATCACCTGGAGGGTGCGGGCTTGGCGCGGGGAGATCGGGTTGATTTCGACCGCCGTGTGCGTCTGGAGTTCCGTGGTGCGCAGATCAGTTCAGACGGTGGCCTGCTGGTGATGCGCGAGCTTGATGACGTGCTCGGCCTGTCCAATCTGGCGTCGGAGGCGCTGCGAGACAGCCGCACCGGGAAGAACACGCTCCATCGGCTTGACGGATTGTTCCGGCAATCGGTGTTCGGACGACTGGCCGGATACGAGGATGTGAACGATGCCGACCGCTTGGCCCTCGATCCCGTGATGCGTCAGGTCGTTGGCGGCAGGGCCGTCGAGGCGCAAGCTGCTTCGGCATCGCAGATGGGACGGTTCGAGACCGAGACGCTGGCTCTGGCCGCGAACCGGGCGGCGCTGGCCGATCTGAACGGCCAATGGATCGACCGGTTTCATGACCGCAACGGGTTGAAATACATCGTGCTGGACATGGACAGCTCGGTCAGCCCCACCCACGGCGATCAGGAAGGTGCTGCCTGGAACGGGCATTTCGACTGCACCTGCTATCACCCCATCTTCTTGTTCAACCAGTTTGGCATGCTGGAGCGCTGCGCCCTGCGTAACGGCAATGTCCACAGCGCCGATGGCTGGCGGGATGTCCTTGATCCCGTCATTGCCCGATATGCTGGCCGCGACCTTGGTGGACGCTTCTTCCGGGCCGACGCTGCCTACGCGATCCCCGCGATCTATATGCGGCTGGAAGAAGCCAGGTTCTTCTACGCCATCCGTCTGCCCGCCAACGCCGTCTTGCGCGAGAAGATCGCGCATCGGCTGACACGGCCCGTGGGACGGCCTTCGCTGACCAAGGTCAAACGGTTCTTCGAGGACTTCGAGTATCAGGCGGCGTCCTGGGACAAGCCGCGCCGCGTCATCGCCAAGATCGAATGGCATCCGGGCGAGCTGTTCCCCAAAGTCGGCTTCATCGTCACCAACCTGCCGATGGAGCCAGACTGGGTGGTGAGGTTCTACAACCAGCGCGGCACCGCAGAGCAGCACATCAAGGAAGGCAAATATGCCTTTCGCTGGACGCGGCTGTCATGCCGGAAGTTCCGGCACAACGAGGTGCGGCTGCAACTGCACGCGCTGGCCTACAACCTGGCAACCTTCCTGCGCTGCATCGAACTGCCCGAGGCCATGGCGGACTGGTCGTTGACCAGCCTGCAACTCAAGCTGATCAAGATCGGCGCCCGCGTCGTCCGCCACGCCCGCGCCATTACCTTCCAGTTGGCCGAGGTCGCCGTCACCGGCCCGATGGTGCGGGCCGTCCTTGCCGCCATCCGCCGTCTTCGAACGCCTCCGTCATGCGCATGACCACGATCCATGCCCAAGCTGAACGAAAGCGGCAGGACAGGTCCGTCTGCCGCGCGGAAAAGCGGCTCTGCCGGGCCAGAATGCTGCGGGTTCGAGGCTTGATCCACCCGACTTCGGCCGTTTGCGCGACGACAGACACCGCTCGGGGCGAAAAACGCTTGCCCAGCGAGCAAAATCAGGCGATCTTGAAGTCAAGCGGCAGGCCACTTGGGGAATGTCGGTTGATTGCATCCGCCCTTGGCTATATGGGCGCGCCTGGGATTGCATCGGCAAATGATGATATTCAGCAGGAGGCCCCTTCTGCGCAAGCGCAGAGCGAACCAGAGAGCGACCGAAATCTAATAATCGTCACCGCTACAAAGCGCGAACAGTCCATTGTTGAGACGCCGATTGCCGTTACAGTCGTAGATGCCGAAATGTTGGTGCGTACCGGCGTTTCAGACATTACAAATTTGGAGCGGGCCGCCGCTAGCTACCAGATGAACTCCTCGGAGAGTACGACTGGCGGGCTGACGCTTCGTTTGCGCGGGATTGGAACCACCGGTAACAATATTGGTATTGAAAGTTCGGTCGGCGCATTTGTGGATGGGTTTTACATCCCGCGCCCAGGTGCGGTCCTTGGTGAATTGAATGATGTTCAGCAAGTTGAGGTCCTAAGGGGCCCGCAGGGTACGCTTTTTGGTCGCAACACTTCGGCAGGCGCTTTGGTCATAAAGACCAACAAGCCAAACCTTGATGATACAGAAGCATTCTTCGATGTTTCCGCCGGCAATTACGATCTGTTCAAGGTTCGCGGCGGGTTTAATGTTCCGGTTTCTGAAGGAAAAGTAGCTCTTCGGGTCTCTGGCTCGCATGCTGTGCGTGATGGATATGTTATTGGCCCGGACGGATATGATTCTAGCTCGATAGACCGATCTTCCGTTCGCGGACAGTTGCTATTTGACTTAGAAGATGCAGGCGTTTTGCGTCTATTTGCTGGTTATTCTCGAGGGGATGATCAATGTTGTTCGGCGGTGTGGTTGAATCACTCACCCTTTATTCAGGCTAACTCGGCACCATTTTCTGCATTTGGCGGAACAGCAGGGGCTGACTTTGTTGGTCGCCGAGCCCTAAAAGAAGGGTTGGCGAACGACAGCAACTATACCAACCCTTATAACGGTTGGAATGTTGGCGCCACGTATGATGTGGAATTGCCTTTCGCAAACCTCTCTTATCTAGGTTATTATGGCGAATCGAATGCTGATTCTTGTCGCGGCGATTACACTTCGCTTGAAATATACGCTGTTGGTCCCTGCCCCGAAGCTGAAGCTATCTTACCAAATGTGGACTTGGATGCGCTAAACGGCACCACGATTAAGTCGACATCGCATGAGCTCAGGCTTCAAGGGAATGCCTTTGAAGACAGTTTGGATTGGTTAATTGGGGCATACTATTCGCATGAGAAGATCGATCAACGTTATGCTTTGGTATTTTTGCGGGATATGCAGGCGGGCGTTAGCGTCGGTTCGTTTGGTTTTGCAGATTTCAATGAGCTAAATTTTGCTTCTAACGGCGTAGATGCAGCTGGCGACTATGCCGCGCCAAGGGCACAGCAAGATGGCAGTTCTTTTTCGGTCTTCACTCACAATGTGCTGGAGCTTACTGACGGGCTAAATCTGACGCTTGGTGCTCGATACATCACTGAAAAGAAAGATGCCCAAGTCGGCCACCAAGTTCCCGGACAGCACAACGCCTGCGAGGCAACATTCAACAATTTGACAAGCTTAACTTCACCTAATTTTGGTCTGTACAATGGGACGAATGGTTTCTTTGGCGCAGGGGGACCCGCACGACTGGCATCAGTTGTTCAATCGAACTGTTGGATATTCAATTCCGGTCTATATGATCCTAGCGACCCAAATAATTTCTTCACCCAATTTGCAAATACGAACGCGGCAAATACATTTGTGACTTCATACTTGAATCTAATCCCACAACCATTTGACAGAGATTTCAAGGATGACCAGCTCACCTATACTGCAAATTTAAGCTACGAAGTTGCAGATCAAACCTTCGTCTATGGTGGATTTACGCATGGATTTAAGTCCGGTGGATTTAACCTTGATGTTTCCGCTGCGGTTGGCGGTGCAGATCCGCGATTCCGCTCAGAGAAAATTGATGCCTTTGAATTGGGTTTCAAATCCGTATTCCTGAACAACCGGGCCTGGGCAAATATTGCCTTGTTCTATTCTGATCTTTCGGATTTTCAGGTGCTGGAATTTGATGGCACAAGGTTTAGCACATTCAATGTCGATAAAGCGCGCTCCAAGGGTGTGGAATTTGAATCAGCCTATGCGTTGTCTGACGCATTATCCCTAAACCTGGCTGCCACTTATACAGACGCCAAATATCCCGATGATTGCACCACATTTGATCCGACAGATGCGAATTTCAACGGCTCTGTCACTGCATTGTGCGGTCAGCAATTCACGAATGCGCCAAAATTGGTTGTGATTGGTGGTGCCAATGTTGATACCGAGATTAACACAAGCGGCGCCTCGATGTTCGCAGGTTTCTCGGTTCGTTATGAATCAAAAAGGCGCACCAGTACTTTGCCTACTGAAAGACCTGCGACCTTTGGTCTGACGACCGAAGCTCAAGTACGGGACGCGGTGGCAGCCGCCATTGCGGCACCATTTGATATCCAGAAATCGAACGCGAAGTTGGATCTTCGCCTTGGTTTTAGAACTGCAAATGAGAAGTTCACCATTGAGGCTTGGGCTCGCAACTTTTTTGATGTGCGGACAAGGTTTTTGACATTCCATATTCCGCTTAGAGGATTCTCTGGCCAGCGAGCACGTGGTGCATTTGTCCAAGAGCCACGGACCTATGGACTGACCCTGCGCGGCAAGTTTTAGTAGAACTCTCCGCTCTACCAGATGCTGGGAATTTGGTGAGCAAAGACTAGCGATCAGGCGAAAGTCTGATCGCAACTTTTTTGACTGAGCAAGCAGCACATAGAAGAGGCATATCAAATGAAAATACACAGCAAACTGTATATCGGCGGCGAATGGGTTGATCCATTGAATCCGTCAATATTTGAGGTTGTGAATCCCCTCACCGAAACAGTTTGTGCAACCGTTGCTGGCGGTGGAGAAGATGATGTCGCTCGTGCGGTGGCAGCAGCCAGGGAGGCGTTCAAGGAGTTTTCCCAATCTAGCGTTGAAGATCGCAGGGCCATGTTGGAACGGATTGCGGCTGGAATCAAAGCTCGAGCTGACGAGTTTTCAGAAGCAATTAGCATGGAAATGGGAGCACCAACTTGGTGGTCAAGCAGGGCGCAAGTCCCGGCCGGCATTGCCCATTATTCAACCGCGGCCAAAGTTCTGGAGAGTTTTGAGTTTCAGAAGATTCAAGGCACTACAGCCATACGACGCGAACCCATTGGCGTTTGCGGGATATAAGGTTATATTGTCACACCGCAACTGAGCACGATCTGGCATCACCTGCTTCCTTGATCAGGCTGATCAATTTCCAGTTGAAGGTCATCCGGCACCGGCATTGGCGCAAACGCGCTTACATTAGATCGCCCGGTATTGCCGACAGGCAGCCGCCCAGTCAGCGTTCCAAGTGGTGCCAGAATCATCCGGACCATCTGGCCCAGAACTTCGCTCCAATCGCGCTTCTCGATCGCAAACCCCAGCATGGCGCCATGACTGGCGAGATGTGGGCCAAGATAGAGCTGCGAAACGATATGCACCCGCTCCAGATGGTGCCACGCACGATCATCGTCGCCTGCTTCGACCGCTGACTGGTATGCCGCCATTTCATCCGCGATCACCCGCCGCGCAGCAAGGCTCTTGGCAAGCCCCCGCCAGCGCCGCTGCCGGTGCCAATAGAAGATCTGTGCAAAGGCCCAGATGAACGGGGTCAGAGCCCCGGCCGAAACTTCGACCTCGTCGCTGTAACGCGTCCCGCCCTCCTTATCCGGCGCGACGGTAATCCAATGATCCCACTTCGAGATGAGGGCACTATAGCCGTCATCACGCAGTCGCTTGGGCCACTGGGTGCCCTGAGCTTCGTGCAGGGACGTCACGATCCACTGGGTCCCAAAGGGGATCATGCCGAACAGCCGGAGCTTAACCTGATAGCGCCCGCCGGGCTGAAAGCTCTCGAACGCCGCGTCGTCGACCGGGATGAAGCGCACCAGCGGCCAAGCGATATTCTGCAATAAGCCCGCCGTCTGGACCTCTGCCCAGACGGTGTCCGGCTTGAGCGCGATATGTGTCGCACGGGAAACCTTCATGCCGCAACGCTCCCCAACTCACGTCGTGCCTGCCGGACAATCTGGATGCCGCCACTGATCCCAAGCAGCGCCAGGATCGCTGCAACAATAAGGTCGGGCCAGGCCGTCCCGGTGCCGAACACGCCAAGTGCAGCCGCCATCACGGCGATATTGCCGATCGCGTCATTGCGCGAGCAGATCCAGACCGAACGCATGTTCGCGTCACCGGTGCGGAAGCGATAGAGCATGATGGCGACACCGGTGTTGGCCGCGAGCGCGAGCGCGCCGATGATCCCCATCAATTCAGGCTCGGGTGCAGCTCCGCCGAGCGCTGCCAGAACGGCCGTGATCATCACCCAGCCACCCAGACCGATGAGGGTAAGACCCTTGGCCAGCGCGGCCCGGGCCCGCCATGCCAGCGCCATGCCGGCGACCAGCAGGCTGATCGCATAATTGGCGGCATCGCCCAGAAAATCGAGCGCATCAGCCTGCAATGCGCGGCTGTCAGCGGCAGCCCCTGCCGCCATTTCTACCGCGAACATGCCAGCGTTCACACAAAGCGCGATCCACAAGACCCTGCGCCAGCGCGGGTCATTCAGCGTTGCCGTCGTTCCGCACGCGGCCTTGCAGCAATCATCAGCCATCTTCTTACCTTCTCGACAATCTGCGAGTCGGCACTCTATCTACACCCTGTAGCAACTATAGGGTCAAACGCATTCTATCCGCAGCCACCACAATCATCGCCTTGCTGGATTGGCGGGCATTTCTCCGTTCCATATGAGCAAAACACGCAGCAATCCCCGGCCAGTGGGCGAAGCAGTGTGTGACAACCACTACAATCGTAGAAGAACCAGCATGCGTCTGTCGGCATGGTTTCCAGCTTTTGTGTGCCACATTCTGGGCAGGTCAGTGTGGACTGGAGGACGACGGCCCGATCAGACATAAAAAATTCCAGCAGCAAGCAGTGTGACTCCGACTGCCAATCCAACGGCAAGAGCAATCCGCAACCACCGCGGCGAACTCGCCGCCACACCGCCACAGCGGACAGCGTTTTGATGCGCCCGCCAAAGCAAAAATGCCGAGATCAGCAGGGACAGCGCGCTGATGACGATCCAAATCTCGCGATAGGGGGCTGCAATTGACGCGATACCCGCAAGCCAAGCCGTTCCGATACCCGCCGTTGCCAGCAAGATCGGCAATGCACAGCAAGCAGCCACTCCAAACGCTGCGCCAATGCCGCTGACGGTCAGTAAAACTGCTCCGCCGAGTTTTGCTTTGTAAGATTGGTCGTCCGGTTGGTCGGCCATCGCTAGCTCCTTGTCGAATCATGACCAGGAGCTTACCGTCTGTAGCTACTACAGACTCAAGCGATTTTTGAGGGCGCCCTTTTGACCCAGCAAGAATTTCCGATTGGAGCATTGTCGCAGCAGTGCGGATGCAACATCGAAACGATCCGCTATTACGAACGGATCGGCCTCATTCCGCGTGCCGACCGACGCGGACGGTATCGCTACTACACAACCGGAGATGCTGATCGTTTGCGCTTCATCAAGCGTGCCCGCGCTCTGGGATTTGCGATCGAAGAAATCCGAAATTTGCTCACGCTAACCAAATCAGCATCGGAAAGCGGCATTGATGCCTGCGCTGACGCTAAGGCGATTGCGCAATCAAACCTGCAGATTGTGAAAGCGCGGCTTGAAGACCTCAAGCGGATGGAGGCGGTCCTCACTGATGCGATTGGTGCTTGCGACCAAGATTCGTTCAAAGGCTGCCCGATCCTTGCCACGCTGAGCGGGACTTACTGGACCGGTGAAAGCGGAACTCCGGCATGAGGATCGGCGAGTTGGCGAGCGCCACGGCGACCAAGGTCGAGACCGTGCGCTATTACGAAAAGATCGGGCTGCTGCCTCCACCCGCACGGACAAGCGCCAATTACCGGGCCTATGGGACTGATCATCTGGCGCGCCTGTCGTTCATCCGCCGCGCCCGCGATCTCGGCTTCACGCTCGAAGCCGTGCGCGAGCTCCTCACGCTGTCGGATGACAAGTCCCAATCCTGCGATGCGATTGACGGTATCGCTCGCGTCCACCTCACCGAAATCGACCGCAAGATCGCCGATCTGAGCGCGCTGCGCGGCGAACTCGACCGGGTAATCGGATCCTGCCGACACGGGACAGTGGCCGACTGCAAGATCATCGAGACACTTGGACCGCGTAAGATGGCCTCGGCGTAACCATCTCGCGTTACCAACCGAATTGACTGTCCCCCGTCAGCACCAATGGCACAGATTTGAGGTTGTGATTTAAGGAGGGTTGGGGCTTCGTCGTAGTGACGAAGGAACGAAGATGAAGACCCAACCCTCCGTGAAAAAATCCCCTCCCAAGAAGGCCCCAGCTGAGCGGGTGGTCAAGGATATCCGCCGAGCAACCCGGCGCCATTTCTCTGCCGAAGAAAAGATCCGCATCGTGCTGGACGGCCTGCGTGGTGAGGACAGCATCGCAGAGCTGTGCCGCAAGGAAGGCATCGCCCAGAGCCTGTATTACACTTGGTCGAAGGAGTTTATGGAAGCAGGTAAGCGCCGGTTGGCCGGTGATACCGCCCGTGCCGCGACCACTGGCGAGGTGCAGGATCTGCGCCGCGAAGCCCGCGCCCTGAAGGAATGCGTGGCCGACCTGACGCTGGAAAACCGTTTGCTCAAAAAAAGCATGATCGCGGATGGGGGCGACGAAGAATGAGGTATCCCGCATCCGAGAAGCTCGAGATCATCAGGATCGTCGAGCAGTCCCACCTGCCTGCCAAGCGAACGCTGGACCAACTCGGCATCGCCCGGCGGACGTTCTACCGCTGGTATGACCGCTACCTCGCAGGCGGCCCGGAGGCGTTGGCGGATCGGCCATCGGCTCCAGGCCGGGTGTGGAACCGGATCGCGCCCGAGGTGCAGGACCAGATCGTCGAAATGGCGCTGGAGCAGTCCGAGCTGTCACCGCGCGAACTGGCGGTGCGATTTACCGATGAGCGCCAATACTTTGTGTCCGAAGCTACGGTTTACCGCCTGCTCAAGGCCCACGATCTGATCACCAGCCCGGCATACGTCGTGGTGAAAGCGGCTGATGCGTTCCATACCAAGACGACCCGGCCGAACGAGATGTGGCAGACCGATTTTACCTACTTCAAGATCATCGGGTGGGGCTGGATGTATCTCTCCACCGTGCTCGACGACTTCTCGCGCTACATCATCGCCTGGAAGTTGTGCACCAACATGCGGGCCGAGGATGTGACCGACACGCTGGATGTAGCGTTGGTCGCATCCGGATGCGACAGCGCCACGGTGTTGCACAAGCCCCGGCTGCTCAGCGACAATGGTCCCAGCTACATCGCGGGCGAACTGGCTGAATACATCGAGGCCAACAAGATGAGCCACGTGCGCGGCGCCCCGATGCACCCCCAGACCCAGGGCAAGATCGAGCGCTGGCACCAGACCCTTAAAAACCGCATCCTGCTCGAGAACTACTTCCTGCCCGGCGACCTTGAGGCCCAGATCGAGACCTTCGTCGAGCACTACAACCACCGCCGATACCACGAGAGCCTAAACAACGTGACGCCCGCAGACGCCTACTTCGGCAGGGCACCAGCCATCATCAAACAACGCGAAAGGATCAAGCGACAGACCATTGAACATCGGCGCTTGCAACACCGTAAGCTCGCCGCCTAAAACCCAACAACAGACGAGGCCCGCACTCCGCTAATTTACGCCGCGACCTGTGCCAAATGTTCTGACGACGGACACCTAGGCTCAGCCTGTATTGCTCCCGGATATGGGCCAGCACTGCCATGTCGTGCGGGAACGCTCATCGGTCGCGTGTGCCATTAACGATAGCCACGCGTGCTGATCTGCATCACCCGGCAGATCGTCTCGACCGGCCAGACATGACGCCAGCTCTCCACGAATGCAAACCTCACGGCCGCTGGCTCGCGAAGAACTGCGTGGCCTACTTTAGGATGTCCCTCTCTTCCTTGAGCATGCGGTTCTCAAGGCGAAGCCGTTCGTTCTCGCGGGCCAGATCTGCCTGCGGCGCTGATACCAGATCAGATGGCCGATACTGCGCAAGCCATTCGCCCAGCGTCGACTTACCAATGCGCAAATCCTTGGCCACACGCTCACGCGAAAGCCCACTGGTCAGCGCAATCCGCACCGCCTCCTGCTCGAACTCTTCGAAATGCTTCATCATCTCGTCGGTCTCCTGTTGCGAGCTCTAAACGCTTAGGTGACCGGCACAAAACCGTTACAAGTCCACACCAGAACCATTTCTCCATCCCGTTAAGTCTTCCGCTGAGGGATAAGCGAATCCCGCGCGTAATGAGAATGGGATATAAATGCATCCGACAGCGGCTCCGCCGCACCTGCACAAGTGTCCAATCCGTGCCAACAGCGAGAGATGCCGCGACGAGGGGCGCAAAGGAAGAAGCAATGGACCGCTCTATGCTGAAGCGATTGGTTGAATACCGGGTCAACTGGATCCTCACTCAAGACCACAAGGTCGCAACAGCGCAGCCAGGTGAACGCCTAAGGACCGCTGCCATGTCGGATCATGTGCGGCGAGTGCTTCGGAATCATCCTGACGAGCGCGTCAGGAGTGCCCTCAGCTTCGAAAACGCGGGCTATAAAGGATTCGCGCTGCTCCTCGATCAAGAGCCGGTATGCGTCGTTCATTTCACCGACAGCGCCCATTACGAACATGCAGCAACCTGGCCTCTCGCCGATCATGAAGTCGCGCTGGTCAACATAATCACATTACCGCAATATCGATCTCGCGGTTATGCCTCCCAACTCATTAAGGAGGCCACCGCAGAGCTGGTGCCAGATCCTTTTGTCCGTGCGATCGCATTCATCTGGTGGAACCACACCGCATCTCTTCGCGCGTTTCGCAAGGCGGGTTGGAAGCGGATAGGATTCTCCCTCGAGCTCGTGCGGCGGAAGGGTCGAACTTTCACCATGCGGATCCCGCTCTTGCCCTAGCCTGTCAGACCCCAGGTGCCGTTGGCGACCGCGGGGGAGCGTCGGACGCCGATGCTGAATGAGGAGGGGCGCATCTTGCTCTGAAGCATCGGGCGCTGCACGGGTACGAGGCGATTGGGACGATCGTCGTGGGCTTTGTCATCGCAAATGGCCCGGTCTGTGCCTGACTGCTGGTAGGAGCCGCAACGCACTCGTCTCTTACGGCCGGTTCCTCCTCAGCAAGCAGGCGTTGTTCGTCGCCATGCTGGGCCTCGCCTCGTTTGACCGCTTCCGCCTCACTCCGGCACTCGAGTACTCGATCAGCGCGGGCGATCATGCCGGCGCGCTGCGCGCGCTGCGGCTGAGCCGGGGCGTCGAAACCGCCCGCATCGTCTCGATCCTGGCGCTGGTCGCCTGGCTTGGGACGCTCGAACCGCCTGCGTCCGCCATGTGAGGGGCGGGCGTTCCAATCACCCGCCCTGGTCGCGCTAGGCGGCCATCTTCTCGCATTCCTCGGCGCAACGGTTACAGGCTGCGACGCAATCCTCCATCCCGTCTAGCCCTTCGCAGCTTGCCGCGCACGCGCGACAAATATCGGCGCACTCGCGGCAGATGTTGGCGTGGCGCTCGGATTTGCGCGCTATGCAGTCGATCGCGACGCTGCAGATCTGCGCGCAGTCCAGCATCAGCTTGATATGTTGCGGTTCGGAGTGTCGCCCGCCCGCCTCGAGGCAGTGGTTAATCGCCATGTGGAGGCAGGTGATGTGGCACTCGTGACAGGCGTCCATACACGCCTTCATCTCAGGATCGATTTGATGCATTGTCTTTCCTTTCATATGAGCCCTGCTCCTCTCGGAGATACGCGGTTCTTGGCGGCATACCTCGCCGGCGTCGGGGGCCTCGCCGCTTTTACGGCTTGGACCATAGTTCAAGGTCAACCCTGTTCTTTCGCACAACGGGTCCCATGGTCAGCGCACGAATAGGGTTACGACGATGATCCCGGCACCGAGCGCCAGGAGGGTCAGCAACGCCATCGCGGCGATCTGCGGGCGCGTGACGCGCGGTTTGCCCATCATCTCGGAATGCTCGTGGTCGCGCTTATACCAAGGCGCACTGAGGGTGACTCACGCGAGGGATTCCCAACCGGCTGAAATTATGATTCGTTGCGGCAGGCGTATGGAGGCTTGCAATGGCGGCAGCGATTGGGGTTCGGACCGATTACACATCGTCGGATTTACGGGGATTTGCCCGACGGTGCAGTGACCCGGATCAGGTTCGCCGGCTACTGGCGCTGGCGTTGATCGTTGACGGCGGAAGGCGGAGCGATGCAGCCAGGTTTGCCGGTGTCACCCTGCAGATCGTGCGCGACTGGGTGTTGCGGTTCAACGAGGGCGGTCCTGATGGCCTGGCAACACGCAAGGCACCGGGGCGAGCTTCGATCCTGAATGATGAGCAACGCGCCCGGCTGGCGGAGCAGGTCGAGGCTGGGCCGATCCCTGCTGCCCATGGCGTTGTGCGCTGGCGGCTTGCTGATCTGGCGCAATGGGTCTGGGATGAGTTCGCGCTTTCCGTGACCCGCCATACCCTGGGGCGCGAGCTTCGCGCGATGGGATATCGCAAACTCTCGGCGCGACCACGGCACCACGGGCAGAAGCCCGATGACATTGTCGATTTTAAAAAAACTTCGCCTCCCGTCTGGAGCAGATCAAACGAAAGCTCCCGAGAGGAACGCCAATAGAGCTTTGGTGGCAGGACGAAGCACGCATCGGCCAGCAGACCAAGCTCACCCGGCGTTGGGCCAGACGCGGGACCCGCCCATCAGCGCCCAAGGATCAACGACGCTCCTCTGCATGGCTGTTTGGTGCGATATGCCCCGCTGGAGGAAAGGCAGCCGGCATCGTCATGCCCAAATGCAACAGCGAGGCGATGAGCATGCATCTCGAGGAAATCGCCTTCCACATCGCGCCAGGCGCGCATGCGGTGCTGCTGCTCGATCAGGCCGGATGGCACGGCTCGGCCGAACTGGTCATACCATCCAATATCACCCTCATGCCTCTGCCGCCCAGGTGCCCGGAACTCAATCCGGTGGAGAATGTGTGGCAGTTTATGCGCGACAACTGGTTGTCGAACCGCATCTACCAATCATACGACGACATCGTCGACCACTGCTGCTTCGCATGGAACAAACTCGTCGATCAGCCATGGCGAATTATGTCGATCGGCCTACGAAGGTGGGCGCATGGGTCATGATCAATGCGCATTGGTATTAGGGCACTCCGATCGCAAGATCGTCCAGGATCGGGCAATCCGGCCGATCCCCGCCCGCGCAACGACGCGCGAGATCTTCGAGCGACTTACGCATGGCGCGGAGCTCGCGCTCCTTGACTTCCATTTCCTTCGCCCGCGCGAGCGCGAGCGCCTTGACCTCACCGCGCGCACGATCGCTGTTCTGCCAGAGCGCGACGAGCTGCGCGATCTCGGCAATGGGAAAGCCGAGATCGCGCGCGCGCCGGATGAAGCGTAGCATATGCACGTCACGGTCGTCATAGTTGCGGTAACCGGAATCGGGGTTCTAGGGATTTTCCGTCCAAAAACGACAAAGTGCTCTGGAAGCCCCGCCATCTATGGCCTCTAGAGGGGTATTACTTTTTCCATATCCCTATTTTGGCTCTGATTGGGTAAGATTTGGCCTTTTTAGGCTAAATCCATGGCATTCGATGAACGTGTTCAAATCTTGTCCGAGGCGGAACAAGAACAGTTTTATGGACCTCCCGCTTTCACCTCAGCAGACCAACGCTTCTTTTTCTCGCTGAACGATAAGGAACTGGCTATCGCTACAAGCCTACGTCACCGGGGTCAGCGCTACATGCTGGTTGTACTGCTGGGCTATTTCAAGGCCAAGCCGGCGGTGCTTCATCCCGGTTTCCACCAGATCAAGCAGGATCTCAAATACGTTTATCAAACCATTCTACCAGGGCCGGGCTGTAGACCCTTTAATCTCACGCCAAAAGAGAACGAACGGATTTACCAACGTATTTTCCAACTCTGCAACTACCAGCGCTGGAATGCCAAAGACCACGGAGCTGCGTTGAGCGCCTACTTATCCCAGCAAGCCAGAGCCTGGACGGCTCCAAGACACCTCTTCGATGCGGCCATTGAGTATTGTTCGAGACAGAAGATAGCGATCCCTGCCTACAGCACGCGGTCGCGTCCGTCAAGGTGGTGTAATTTCGGCTGTGGCCGTGGGCCATCGTCAGGCGGCTTTGGCGGTGATGTGTAGGGGCTGATTTTCCTCCTCGATCATGGGTTGGTTGAGTTCGGCCATGCCTTCGATCTGCATGTATCGGTGCTGGAGCTGCCACTCGTCGTTCTGCTCCATCAGCACAGCCCCGACGAGGCGGATGATGCTGTCTTCGTTCGGGAAGATTCCGACGACGTCGGCGCGGCGCTTGACCTCCTTGTTGAGCCGCTCGAGCGGATTGGTTGAGTGTAACTTCGTGCGGTGCTGGGTGGGGAAGCCGGTGTAGGCGAGCACGTCGGTTTCGGCCTCGTCCATGCAGGCGCCGAGCTTGGGCCAACGGGTGCGCAACTGGTCGGCGACCTGTCGCCAGACCTGCGTTGCGCTTTTCTGATCGGGCTGCAGGAAGACCTGGCGGATCGCGGCGGCGACGACAGTGTTCTGGCCCTTGGGCACATAGGACAGGGCATTGCGCATGAAGTGCACCCGGCAGCGCTGCCAGGTGGCGCCCATGACGCGGGTGATCGCGCCCTTGAGGCCCTCGTGAGCATCGGAGATGACCAGCTTCACGCCGGTAAGACCGCGCCGAACAAGGTCCTTCAGGAAGTCGGACCAGAAGACCTCCGCTTCCGAGGGGCCGATATGCAGGCCGACGATCTCGCGCCGGCCCTCGGTGTTGACGGCCATGGCGATTATTGCGGCAACGCTGATGATCCGCCCGCCTTCGCGTACCTTGAGATAGGTGGCATCGAGCCAGAGATACGGCCATTCGCCGGTGAGCGGGCGTTTCAGAAAGGCATGGACGCGCTCGTCAATGTCCTTGCAAAGCTTGGAGACGGTGGACTTGGAGATGCCGGTCATGCCCATGGCCTGGACGAGTTCATCGACCCGCCGGGTGCTGACCCCGCCGATCCACGCTTCCTGGATCACCGCAACCAGCGCTTTCTCGACCATCTTGCGGGGCTCAAGGAAGCCCGGAAAATAGGACCCAGCACGCAGCTTGGGGATTTTCAGGTTCAGCGTGCCTACCCGGGTATCCAGCGAACGGTCGCGATAGCCGTTGCGCCAGGTCGCGCGCTCGCTGCTGCGTTCGTGGCGACCCGCGCCGATCAGGCCATCAACGTCGGCCTCCATGATCAGCTGCAGCACGTTCTCGGCGATGGTGCGCAAAAAATCCGGTTGGCCGCCCTTTGCAGCCAGCTCTTCGATCAGTAATCTGTCCTCGGTCATCGGGAACTCCTCTTCGTCACGGTTGAAGTGTGCAAACTCCACCATAACGATGAACCCGGTGGCCACCAGCGACGCCGCATTCCGGGGTGGGGCATGCCCCACCCCGGAATACACCATCGCCTACACCGGAAATTACACCACGAGCGCGGACGCTAACCAGCACGCTGCAAAAGATCATCAGTCAAGTGGTGGGAGATGAACAGGAAGACATGGCCAACCGCCTTGAGCGTGCAATGTCACAAGATC
Source organism: Sphingopyxis macrogoltabida (assembly GCF_001307295.1). Taxonomy (NCBI): domain Bacteria; kingdom Pseudomonadati; phylum Pseudomonadota; class Alphaproteobacteria; order Sphingomonadales; family Sphingopyxidaceae; genus Sphingopyxis; species Sphingopyxis macrogoltabida. Next base: position 47,430 of record NZ_CP012701.1, read on the forward strand.
TTAAGCATGCACTGGCGGATCTCGTAAACGGCGAAGGTGCACTACCGTTCCGGCAGTTGCGACAATCGGCTCGTAACTTCACTGGAACCGAACTTGAGAAAGAGCTGGTTGTCTATCGCAACATCCAGCATTGGATGTCAGAAGTGGACCTGCTCTTGAGCCTGCTTTCACTGTCGCAGAAAAATCAACAACACCTGGCGGAGAAAGTCGACTACTACGGCGCCAAACTGAAACGGCAAACCATAAGCAACCAACGGCTGTATTTGTTGTGCTATTTGCAAACGCGATGGCAACAAGCACTCGAACGTATTGCCGATGGTTTTGTGCATCATGTCAGGCAGACCAAACAGAAGGCAAAGGAGTACGCAAAAGAAGCGGTGTATCAGGATTGGCAAAAAGCGGCCAAAAATGTCAGCAAGGCGGCCGAAGTGCTCCATCTATTCATTGATGACGAAATTGATCTGCAACTACCGTTTGCAACAGTAAGACAAAAAGCACTGAACCTCCTGGCCAAAAAGGATCTGGAATCGGTATGTCTCTTCTTGAACGAGCAGCGGCGATCAGTCGATGAAGCCATGTGGCAATACTACGACGAGAAAGAAAGCCTGCGTAAAGGTTTACTGCGAGAGTTATTTCGATGTCTGCGCTTTGAAGGCAGCGATGGCACTCAGCACTTAGCGACTGCCTTGGCGAAAGCACAAGGCGAAATCGACACCCTGGCCCAATTGCAAACCGCCGATACCCGGTTTCTACCGAAAAAAGTACACGAATACCTGCTGGATCGTGACGGTAACATCCTGTTAGATCGTTATGAGTGGTTCCTCTATCAGCAGATTCCTGATCGCCTGAATGGCCAACTAACACTGCCTGAAATCATTAAATACCGGGCGCTTGATGCTGATCTGATCGACGGGGAGCATTGGCGAAAACATAAATATACGCTGCTGCAACAGAGCCAGCTAACCGATTTGGCCAAAGAGCCTGAGAAACTGATAAAGCAGATGGCCACTGAATTGGATACCCGTTTATTCGAGGTCGGTGAATATCTTGAACAGGAAGACAACCGGAATATCATCTTGCGCAATCCGCAGGGTAAACACTTCTGGCGCTTACCTTCGGCCAGCAAACATCATCTGGTCAACAATCCCTTCTTCCAGCAAATCCCTACAACGGGTGTCGCGGATGTACTGCGCATGGTGGATCGTGACACCGGCTTCATAGACTGCTTCGCGCATGTGCTGGGTTCCCAATCCAGAAGCCGTTCCCATGAATATGATCTGTTGGCAATTCTGGTCGGCAATGCAACCAATCAAGGCATTTACGGTATGGCACAGATCTCTGATCGTACCTATGATCAGCTCAGCACCATCCAGGCAAACTACCTACGTTTGGAAACCTTGAATGATGCCAACGACAACATCAATAACGCGACCGCCAAGCTGCCCATCTTCAGGCACTACAACATCCAGGAGGATGTTTTACACGCAAGTGCCGACGGCCAAAAGTTCGGAGCCCGGCGCGAGACGTTCAAAACCCGTTACTCGTCGAAATACTTCGGTACACAAAAAGGCGTTTCTGCTATGAGCCTAATCGCCAATCATACGGCCATTAATGCCAGGGTAATTGGTGCCAACGAGCATGAATCTCACTACATCTTTGATTTGTTGATGAGCAATACGTCAGACATTATTCCGGATGTGCTCTCAACCGACACCCATGGTGTGAACCATGTGAATTTCGCGTTGCTCGATCTGTTCGGATACCAGTTTGCCCCGCGCTATGCCCAGGTCGGTAAAGTGATCAATGACATGTTTGATGTCAAGGAAGACAAAGACCATAGAATACAGCTACGCTTGAAAAAGCCCATTAACACGCATCGAATTGCGCAGCACTGGGATACCATCCAACGGATCGCAGTATCGCTTAAACAACGGAAAACAACACAAGCCACCTTGGTGAGAAAGCTCTCGGGATACAAGCACAATCACCCGTTGCTGGAAGCCCTGACTGAATACAACCGCCTGGTGAAAGCGAATTATCTACTGTGCTACATCGATGATGCCAGTTTAAGAAACTATGTTCAGCGCGCGCTGAATCGTGGAGAGGCCTATCACCAACTGCGTAGGGCAGTGAGCAGCGTAAATGGGGATCAGTTCCGGGGCAGTTCAGACGAAGAAATCCAGCTATGGAATGAGTGCGCTCGTCTAGTCACCAATGCCATCATCTATTTCAACTCCAGGATACTCAGTCAGCTGCTGACCAGCTTCGAATACCATGGAGACGCCCATAGAATAGGAATCGTCAAACAGGCCTCCCCTGTGGCTTGGCACAACATTAACCTCAAGGGGACTTACCATTTCGAATTGAGCGAAAAATTGCCAGAACTGGAGGAGCTTATGCGCTCAATCGAGGGATATTTACCTGTCAGGGAAAAGTAATACCCCTCTGGAGGCCACGGCCAGAGAGGCCTCCAGAGCACTTTGTCGTTTTTGGACGGAAAATCCCTAGAACCCCTTATCAGGCGCAGCAAGGGTTTTCGGCTTTTCGAGATGGAGCGGAAAGCGTGTCCGTTGACCGATCCTCTTGCGGACACAAGACCAAGCGACCCCATGGTCGCATGCAGATTGCCCTGCCGATAACTGGCGTTCTAGGTTCGTTCTTCAACTTGGCCAAAATCCCAGCTTCGAGCCGACAGGGCCACGATGGGCGTCCACCTGAGCGCCGCGAGATTGAAATCCATACGGCGTTTCGCGGTCTCGGCGGTCGCGATGCCTTCGAGCTTGTTACTCGCGCGACGTCAGGTAATCGTTACCATGTGGATTCCGGCTTGGAACGCACTGAACGAGGCAGTGTTCTGGCGCGGTACTATTTCGTTTTTTCTTATCGTGGACGGAGCGTGGCCCTTCAGATCAGGGAAGGTCTTGTTCGTGAGGAATTCGTCACTCTGGAGCATAAGGCCAACAGGACAAAAGATGAAGACGAGCGCTTAGAGGTTCTGAAGGCCGAAATGTCGGCAAGGCTTGTCGATGCGCCTTGCGAAGAGATTTACGACATAGTGGGTTAGGGGATTGTGGGGCCGCTTGTCCGACCCGGTGGGTAAGATTGCTCACCGGTGAACCAGGCTGTCGTGTTGCGTAACTCCTAAGTTTTGCGACAATAAGTCCGATGCCGAGTTTTCTGCATTTGACTGTGTCGCAAAAGTCTGTTGCTAAAGTTGCACGTTTCGATACATATGTGCGACATGTTGATAGGCTATGCACGCGTCTCGACGGACGATCAGGATCTCTCGCTTCAGCGGGTAGCGCTCCTAGGCGTCGACTGCACACGAATCTATGAAGAGAAGATCTCTGGTGCACGCCGGGATCGGCCAGAATTGGCTCGTCTGCTCGATAACATTCGTGCCGAAGACGTGGTTGTTGTCACCAGGCTTGATCGTCTTGCGCGCTCGACCCGTGACCTACTCGAAATCGCAGAGCGATTGAATGAACGGGGAACTGGCCTGAGATCATTGGCGGAGCCGTGGGCCGACACCACTTCCCCCGCTGGCCGCATGGTGCTGACAGTGTTTGCCGGGATTGCAGAATTCGAGCGCGCGCTCATCCACCAGCGCACCAGCTCTGGGCGTGCGGCGGCAAAGGCACGCGGGGTTCGTTTTGGTAGACCTCCAAAACTGACAGCTGATCAAATTGGTCTGGGAAGTCGGTTGGTCAGCGAAGGCACATCAGTGCGAGAGGCGGCCAAACTGCTCAAATGCCATCATGCCACGCTGTATAGAGCCCTCGGGTTGGAGCAGGTACGAGGATCAAATGTCTGAAAATCGCGCAAATTCAATGTGATACCGAATCAAAGCTGTTATTCACCCAATAATATCAATATCTTACTTAGCGGCACTCTTTGCACCTTGGTCACGAGAACCCCGGAATCGCGCCGGACGGCCTTCGGGATGAGGCCGATCGCCTCATAATGGCGGATCATCCGCTGGCTGACCCCCGAAGCCTTCGCGGCCTGTCCTATGTTCACTTGTCCTCTCCTCAGGTCGCCGTGGGACGCCAACGGCGGAGCGTCAGAGCATTGGCGACGACGCTGACGCTCGACAGCGCCATGGCCGCACCGGCGATCACCGGGCTCAGATAACCCAAGGCTGCCAACGGGATGCCGATCAGATTGTAGATGAACGCCCAGAACAGCCCCTGGCGGATTTTGGCATAGGTCCGCTTCGAGATGTCGATCGCATCGGCGACCAGGCGCGGGTCGCCCCGCATCAGGGTGATGCCTGCCGCGTGCATGGCGACGTCCGTTCCCGTCGACATGGCGATGCCCACGTCCGCCGCCGCAAGGGCAGGGGCGTCGTTGACCCCGTCGCCGACCATGGCGACCGTGCGGCCCTCTCCCTTCAAGGCCGCCACCGCATCCGACTTTCCTTCCGGCAGGACGTTGGCAATGAAGTCGTCAATGGCGAGCTTGGCGGCCGCTGCGCGGGCACTTCCCGCATTGTCTCCGGTCAGCATCACGCTGCGTATGCCGCGGTAATGCAGCGCCGTTACCGCAGCCAGGGCCGAGGCCTTGACCTCGTCGCCGAACGCCAGGAGGCCGAGGAGGCGGCGCTCGGGTGCGCGTTCGGCGACCCAGGAGACCGTTCGTCCCTCCGCTTCCAGCCGGGCCGCTTCGACGGACAGCGCCGTCAGAGCAATGCCCTCGTCCTCCATCAAGCGCGTGCTGCCGAGGAGCAACTCGCGTCCATTCACCGCCGCAGCGACACCTCGGCCCGGCAGACCGCGCATGCCTTCAGCGCTGGCGGGTTCGATGCCTTCGCACGTAGCCCAAGCCATGACGGCCCGCGCGAGCGGATGCTCGCTGCCGGCCTGAAGCGCCGCGGCGAGCGCGATGAGCTCGGTACGCTCAACTCCATCGGCGGGCAGCCCCGCCAGCAGCGAGGGCTTGCCTTCGGTCAGCGTGCCGGTCTTGTCGAACGCGACGACGTTGATGCGGTGGGCGGTCTCGAGCGCCTCCGCGTCCTTGATGAGCACGCCGGCACGCGCCGCGACCCCCGTGCCGGCCATGATGGCGGTCGGCGTGGCCAAGCCGAGCGCGCACGGGCAGGCGATGACGAGCACCGCGACGGCGTTCAGGATCGCGACCGCCACTCCGGCACCAGCGCTCAGCCAGCTGGCAAAGGTAAGCGCCGCGATGAAAAGGACGATCGGAACGAACACGGCGCTAACCCGGTCGACGAGCCGCTGGATCGGGGCTTTGGCACCTTGCGCGCTTTCGACCAGACGCACGATTCGGGCGAGGGTGGTCTCGGCACCCACCGCGGTCGTCTCGACCAGGATGAGCCCGTCGGCGTTGATGGACCCGCCGGTCACCTTGTCACCCGGACCCTTAATGACCGGAAGGCTCTCTCCCGTGAGCATCGACTCGTCGACATGGGTCGCTCCCTCGATCAGCCGCCCATCAACGGGAATGCGCTCGCCGGGCCGGACGCGCACGCGGTCACCTGTGCGTACCTCCGCCAGCGCAACCTCTCGTTCCGTGCCGTCGACGCCGACGACGCGTGCCTGGTCGGGCCGCAGCGCCATCAGCGCGCGGATCGCCTCGCCGGTCTGGCGCTTGGCGCGACCTTCAAGCCACTTACCGAGCAGGATAAGCGTGATAACAACGGCCGAAGCCTCGAAATAATAGTGCGCGGCCATGGCGTGCATCGGCGCGAACAGCAGCTGGTAGAGGCTGAGCCCGTAGGCGGCCGATGTGCCGATCGCGACCAGAAGGTCCATGTTGCCGGTGCGGGCACGTACCGCCTTCCAACCCGCGCGGTAGAAGCGCGCGCCCAGCCAGAACTGCACCGGCGTCGCCAGCAACAGCTGGACCCAGCCCGGCACGGCAACCTCAATGCCGAACGGCGCCAGCAGCATCGGCACGACCAGCGGCAGCGACAGCGCCGCGGCGATCAGCACATGGCGGAGCTCCCGTGTCGCCGCCGTGTCGCGGCGGGCGTCCTCGGCGTCCCGCTCCGCCTCCGCCGAGCCGGTGCGCGCAGATGCAGTGTAGCCGGCGCTTTCGACAGCATCGACCAGGACATAAGCAGGGACGTTCCCCACCGCTTCGATCCTGGCCGTCTCGGTCGCCAGGTTGACGCTCGCGGAGCGGACTCCGGGCACTTTCAGCAGTGCCTTCTCAACGCGGCCGACGCACGACCCGCAGGTCATGCCGGTGATCGTCAGCTCGGTCGTTTGCGTCACCGGCGTGTAGCCCGCCGATAGAACCGCATCGGCCACGGCACCGACATCGTATCGTCCGTCGGCGAACTCGACATTTGCCCGCTCGGTTGCGAGATTGACCGAGACGCGGGCAACGCCTGGCGCCCCGGCGATGGCGCGCTCGACCCGCCCCACGCACGTGGCGCAGGTCATGCCTTCGATGGCCAGGGATAGCCCGTCGTCGCTCTCTGCATAGGTCTTCACTGGCAACCGCGCCGGGGCGTTCATAGTCGTCTCCTTTACTGAGTCGACTTCCTTATCGTCCTTCACATCGTGTCAGGGTCAACACCTAAATTTACCTCTTGACCCTGACACAGTGTCAAGCCCCACATCAGCTTCATTCACCTTATGGGAGAACGAAGATGATCGATTTCAAAGTCGAGGGAATGACTTGCGGCGGCTGCGTTCGGGGTGTGACGAACGCGCTTCACCGCGTCGATGCCGATGCCATCGTCAACGTCGACCTGCCAAGCAAGAGAGTGTCGGTGAATTCGACAGCCGATGTACAGCAGCTCAAGCAGGCCATCGAGAAGGCCGGTTTCTCGGTCACGCAATAAAGTCCGATTTTGCGCGAGGGCTTTGCGGCGCGGGCGCGTAAAAGGATTGTGCGTTGATCCGCACGCGCCCGCCTCGCGATCATAAGTGCAGCGGCCCCATCCGCGTTTCCCAGCACCGACGAGCGAGGTGGCGAGAACCATGACCGACATTGACCGCAGCGAGCCTGAGAGCGGCAAGGACGCCCGCGAAGTCGTGCTCATCACCGGTGCGAGCGGTTTCATAGCCGCCGCGCTCATCGCCAGGCTAGGGGAGCGCTACACGGTTGTCGGCCTCGATCGTGCCGGTCCACCAGATCCGCCGCCGCCAGCGGTTGAGGTGGACATCGATCTCGGTTCGGACGATGCCGTCCGTGCCGCGCTCGACGAGGTGCGCGCGCGGTACGGCAACCGCATCGCCTCGGTGATCCACCTCGCCGCCTATTATGACATCACGGGCGATCCCAACCCGCTTTACGACAAGGTCACGGTGCAGGGCACGCGGCGCCTGATCGACGGGCTGCAGCCGTTCGAGGTCGAGCAATTTGTCTTCGCCAGCACGATGCTGGTCCATAAGCCGACCCCGACTCCGGAGGAGCGCATCAGCGAAGACTCGCCGATTGGCGCGAGCTGGGCGTACCCGCAGTCGAAGGTCGACGCCGAAGCACTGCTGCATGCTCGGCGGGGGCAGATCCCTGTCGTCTTCCTCCGCGGCGCGGGAGTTTACGACGATGACGGACGCTCCGCGTTTCTCGCGCAGCAGATATCGCAGATTTACGAGCACCGGCTGATCTCACATTTCTATCCAGGCATGCTGTGCGCGGCGCAGTCATCGGTGCACCGCGAGGACTTGGCCGACGCCGTGGTGCGCCTCGTCGATCGGCGGCACGAATTGCCGTCAGAACTGCCGCTGCTCGTCGGCGAACCCGACCCGCCCGGCTATGCCGAGATCCAGGACATCGTCGGGGAGGCGCTCCACGGCGAGGGCTGGAAGACGATCCGCATCCCGCAGCCGCTCGCGAAGGCCGGGATCATCCTGCAGAACGAAGCGCTCGGCAGCGACGACTTTATCCAGCCCTGGATGATCGACAGCAGCAACGACCACTATATCCTCGACATCTCGCGCGCACGGTCGCTGCTCGGGTGGGAACCGAAGCACAGCCTTCGCGACACGCTCCCGGCGATCGTCGCTGCGCTCAAGCGGCATCCGCGGGCCTGGTACCGGAACAACAAGCTCAACGAGAACCTGGTCGCGTGGGATGAAGAGCCAGAGGCCGAGCTTGCGGGGTCTGGCCACCACCAGCCCGCAGCGGCCGCCGGAACGGGCGGCATAGATCACGGCGGGATGGATCACAGCAAAATGGACCACGCGGCGATGGGGCACGGGTCCGGCGCCGCGGTCGCGGCCATGTCGGACCACGGCGGGCACGGCGATCACATGGCCTTGATGGACCGCGATGAGCGCCGCGCACGCTGGGCGCTTTACGCCAACATCGGTCTCGGTCTGTGGCTCGCCTCCAGCCCGCTCATCTATGATTCCATGACCACGCAGAGCGTCGGCGAAGCCGCGCGTTTCGTAACCGTCGATCGCGGGCTGCCTTCGATCGAATGGCGGGCCAGCGCACTGGCTATCAGCGATGTCGTCAGCGGGCTCGCCATCGCGCTGTTCGGCGCGCTGTCGCTCGCCCCGCGCACCAAGACATGGGCGCAGTGGGCTGTCGCGTTCGTCGGCATCTGGCTGTTCTTCGCGCCGCTGATCTTCTGGAGCCCGAGCGCCGCGCAGTACAACAACAATCTGCTCATCGGCTCGGCCGTGATCGCCCTGTCGGTGCTCGTGCCAATGATGCCGGGCATGAGCATGGCAGGCATGATGGACCCCAAGAACATCCCGCCCGGCTGGACCTATTCGCCGTCCACCGACGCGCAGAGGCTGCCGATCGTCGCCATGGGCCTTATCGGCCTTCTCACCTCGCGCATCCTCACGGCCTACCAGCTGGGCCACATCGACACCGCCTGGGAGCCGTTCTTCGCCGGATCGCTGGCCGATCCGCGCAACGGGACCGAGGAAATCATCACTTCCGACATGTCGAAGGCGTGGCCGATCCCCGACGGTGGTCTCGGCACGATTAGCTACGTGCTCGAGATCCTGATGGCGGTCATGGGCACCCGCGACCGCTGGCGGACGATGCCGTGGATGGTGACCTTCTTCGGCATCCTCGTCATCCCGCTCGGCGTAATCAGCATCTATTTCATCATCAGTCAGCCGATCGTCATCGGCACGTGGAGCACGCTGGCGCTGATCGCGGCGCTCGCCATGCTGATCATGATCCCGTTCGCATTGGACGAGGTCATCGCCACGGGCCAGTTCCTTGCCTGGGCGAAGCGCCGCGGCAAGCCGCTTGCGTGTTTCGGTAATTCCCGGACAGTGATTTCGGTAAATCGCGGACAGTGATTTCAGTAAATACGGGACAGTGATTCCGCTAATTCCCGGACAGTGACCGGGGCGGGAATGAGGTTTGTTTTTCGGGAGCGCCGGACTGGCATTGTGCCCTTTCATCGATGGGATGGGAGTGGTGATGCCAAGACGGAAGCAAGCGAGACGAACGAACGTGAAAGATATGCGATCAATCCTGCGCCTGACCTACGGTCAGGGACTGTCAGTGCGAGCCGTGTCGGAACGGCTGAAGCTGAGCAAGACGACGGTGTCGACCTATGTTCTGCGGGCGCGCGAAGCGGGCCTGACGGCTTGGCCGTTGCCGCCGGGCTATGACGATGACGCGGCGCTTGAGCGGTTGCTTTTTAGGCGCGTTGGTCGTCCGCCGCAGGATTTGAGCGAACCGGACTGGCCGCTGATTGCGCGGGAGATCAAGCGCAAGGGCGTGACGTTGACGCTGCTGTGGCAGGAATATCGGACCGCGCATCCCCATGGCTACGGCTATACCTGGTTTTGCGAGCGGTTCGGGACCTTCCAGAAGCGCATTCAGGCCAGCTTCCGCAACCGGCATGAAGCAGGCGCGGTGATGCAGACCGATTATGCCGGCCATACTGTGCCATTGATTGATCCGTCGACCGGTGAGATCCACCAGGCACAGATCTTTGTGGCGGTATTGGGAGCATCGTCGCTGACTTTTGCGACGGCAAGTCTGAGCCAGAAGCTGCCCGACTGGATTGAAGGGCAATGCCGGGCGCTCGCCTATTTTGGCGGGGCACCCAAAGCGATTGTCTGCGACAATCTGAAAGCCGGAGTGGCGAAGGCCTTGTGGTTCGAGCCGACGCTCAATGAGACCTTCGCCGCGATGGCGGAGTATTATGACACGACGGTTCTTCCCACCCGCAGTCGCCGACCGCGCGACAAGGGCAAGGTTGAAGGCGCGGTACTGATCGTCGAACGCTGGATTTTAGCGCGGCTGCGTAATCGGCGTTTCTTCAGCCTGCCCGAGCTCAATGGTGCCATTTCCGTGCTGTTGGAGGATATCAACAACCGACCCATGCGACATGTCGGCAAATCCCGCCGGGAACTGTTCGAGGAGATCGAACGCCCGGCGCTCTCGCAGCTGCCGGCCCAGCCGTTCGAATATGCCGAGTGGAAAAGGGCCAAGGTCCATCCAGATTATCATGTCGAGGTCGACAAGACCTTCTACTCGGTGCCGCACCGGCTGATCGGTCGGCGGATCGATGTCCGGCTTACCCATCGGGTAGTAGAGATTTTCCACGATCATAATCGGGTGGCCAGCCATGTCCGAAGCTCGCAGCGCCGCGGCCATGTGACGGTCAATGAGCATATGCCCAAGGCGCATCAGCGTTACGCCAACATGACACCCGCCAGCCTGATCACAAAAGCCGCCCGGATCGGCGGCAATGCCGCGATCCTGGTCGAACGGCTGATGCGTAACCGGCCCCATCCCGAGCAGGGCTATCGTTCGGCCATGGGCGTCATCGCGCTCGCGCGGCGCTATGAGGGGGGCCGGGTGGAAGCCGCCTGCGAGCGGGCGCTCCTCATCAACGCCGTCTCCTACTCGTCGGTGAGCGCCATCCTCAAATCGGGCCTCGATCGGGCAGCGCCGGCGGCCGAGCCAATGCGGCCCACGCCGGCGCACGGCAACATCCGTGGCGGCACCTATTATCAATGAAGAAAGGAAAATCCATGTTGAACCACCCCACCCTTGATCAGATGCAGGCGCTTGGCCTGACTGGAATGGTGGCCGCCTGGCGGGACATGACCGCGCAGGACCATGCGGGCGATCTTACTCGCGAGGAATGGCTCGGGTTGATGCTCGATCGCGAAATCGCGGTGCGCGCCGACAAGCGCCTCGTCAATCGGCTGAAAATCGCACGGTTGCGCTTTGCTGATGCCTGTATCGAAAATATTGACTTTGCCGCCCATCGCGGGCTCGACCGACGCAATATTTTCTCGCTTGCCCAAGGGGCGTGGCTCAAGGCGCATGAAAATGTGATCATCACCGGTCAGACCGGCACCGGAAAAACCTGGTTGGGGTGCGCCTTTGGGCAGCAGGCGGCCCGGCTCGATCACTCGGTCCTCTACCTGCGCATGCCGCGCCTGTTCGAGGATCTGGCGCTCGCCCGCCTGGATGGCCGCTTCCCGCGGCTCGTCGACAAGCTAGCCAGGGTCGATCTGCTCATTCTGGACGACTGGGGCACCCATGGCCTGACCGATCAGCAGCGCCTCGACTTGCTCGAAATCTTCGAGGAGCGTTATCGGCGGAAATCCACCCTGATTACCGCACAACTCCCGGTGGCCGCCTGGCACGACATGATCGGCGAACCAACTATCGCTGATGCCATTCTCGACCGGATTATCCACAACGCCCACCGCATCACGCTCGAAGGCGACAGCATGCGCCGACAAAAATCGCCCCAGAACTTGACTGAAAACCAAAACAGCGAGATCAGCTAAAACTGATATTAACCAGGCAATCGAAGGGCCACCTCACGCTGTCCCGGAATTAGCGAAACCGCTGTCCGCGAATTAGCGAAACGACTGTCCCGTTTTTACGAAATGCGCATCCATCGCTTCGCGGCCTCGCCTCGCTGCCGCCAACGCCGCTCCGCGTTCGGCAGGAATCTCCATTAGGCTTCCGCTCAGGTTGTATTGCGCGTCGCCATAACGGTCCCACCAGACTTGGGTGGGGTTGCGCGCAAGTTCGGCATCGACCAGCGCTTCGGCCCGCCGGAACCAAGTCAGCGATGCCGGGACATCTTCCGCATAATAGTAGGAATCGCCGATTTGAGCGAGGAGCACATATTCCAGAGCACGCGCCGGGCGGGTCCATTCACCGGTCCAAGCGCGCGCGCGCAGCCGCCCCAGCGTCGCTTCGAGCATCTTAGCCGCATCAGCAGGGCGGTCGGCGTTCCACAACGTCATATAGCCACGGTTCTTTTCGACCTGAAGCAGCCCTAGCCGCGCGCCCATGCGTGTTGGGTCCGTCGCCAATGCGGCACCGAAATGTTGTTCGGCGGCATTGCTGACCCGCTGCGACTCGGTATCGTCAGCAAGTGTGTTCCAGCGCACCACATTAACCCAACCGCGCTCCTCAGCGATCGCTGCTCCTTCCCCGCTGATTGTCGCCAACGTCGCGTCGGCGCGGTCAAGCAGCGCCTTGGCTTCCTCGGTACGGCCCAGATTGGATTCGCCGGCAGCCCCCATCACGGTAGCAAGGCGACGAAAGCCGCGAGCTGTATCAAGCCGCAAATCCTCGGGCGCGTCACGCATTTGCGCCAATCGGTCCAGATATCGCCCCGCTGTCTCGGCTAACTCGGCCCGCGCTGCTGTTGTGCCGGGCGCATCGGCCAGCCGATCATAATGCGGGAACAGCATGAACCGGGCGAGGTCGCGTACTTCGTAGAAGCGCGACTCTGCGGCATCGCGCGCACGTTCGGCGCGGACATATTGGACAGTGCTGATCGCCGCCGCTGCGATTAGCAAGGCGCCGACTGCTGCTGCAATCCGCTGACGCTTGAAGAACTTCACGGTGCGTTGGTGCCATGGGGTCGGTCTGGCGCTAATGGGTCGATGCCCCGCTCGCGCATCCAAGTCAGCCAGCAAAGACGGAACATCTGGATAGCGTTCCAGCGGGTTAGCAGCCGTTGCGTGGGCGATGATAGCGCCAAGATCGTCTTCTACGACCGGCCCGACCAGTTCCCGCAGCACCATGCCAAGGCCATATACATCGCTGGCAACACTGGCTGGTACCCCGGATATGCGTTCAGGCGCAGCATATTGGCGGGTGAGCGCGCCTGATCCCGGATCTTCGCTATTGTCGCTGCTGTCGATCAGCCGCGCAATGCCAAAGTCGAGCAGCTTCACCTTGCCGTCGGCATCGACCATGATGTTTGAAGGTTTAATGTCAGCGTGAATGACGAGGTTGCGGTGCGCAAAGACCACTGCGGCGCAAGCCTGTTGAAATAGCGCCAGCCGCGCATCGAGGTTCAGCGCAGCGGCGTTAGCATATTCGGTGATAGACCTGCCCTCAATCAAGTCCATCGCCAGCCAAGGTGTTCCGTTTAGACTGCCGCCATCCAAGATCCGAGCTATGCCCGGATCGACCAGCCGCCCGAGAATACGTCGTTCAATCAGAAAGCGCTCCAGCGCGCCGACCGACGTCAGACTACCGCGCATCAGTTTGATGGCCACTGCTTGTTCGAATACGCCATCGTCGCGTTCGCCACGCGCTACCAATCCCATGCCGCCGCGTCCAAGCAAACCAGTGATTCGATAAGGACCGACGCGTTCAGGCAGTGGCTCGTCGTCGGCGATCCAGGCACTGATGCCGCCCGTTTGCATCATTGCGTCAGTGGCGGCTACCCGGTCTAGCAACGCCGCTATCCCGCTGATGCGCCGCGCCTTCCTCGCCGAAGCGGAAGGGCGCGCGCTTCAGCCAATCCGTCAGGCGATATTGATACCAAATGGCAAAGGGCTCTTGTCGATGATGCCGGGGGTGGTTAGCGATCCCGACTGGCTTGGCATCAAGGTCATCTCTGTTTTTCCGGGCAATTTCGGCACGGAGCTGGGCTCGCATCAGGGACCGATCCTGCTGTTCGATCCCGACAATGGCCGCCTCCTGGCGATGATCGACGGGCGCGAGGTGACGGCGATCCGCACCGCCGGCGCCTCGGCGGCGGCCACGGATGCGCTCGCCAATGCCGACGCATCGAGCCTCGGAGTGTTCGGGTACGGCGAACAGGCCCAAACCCATGTCGCCGCGATCCGCGCGGTGCGTTCGATCAGGGAGGTGCTCGTCTGGGGCCGCGACTTGGCGCGGGCACAAGCTTTCGCAGCGAGCCTTGGCGAAGGCGCACGGGCCGTCGCCACGCCCGAGGACGCTGCCAGCGCCGACATCCTGTGCCTCACCACAGCGGCGAAAGAGCCCTATTTTGAAGGGCGCTGGCTGCGACCCGGCCAACACGTCAACGTGGTAGGATCGAGCATCCCAACCACCTCAGAGATTGACCACGAGACGCTGGTGCGTTCCCGCGTCTTCGTCGATTTCCGGGACAGCGCGCTGGCGCTGGGAGGCGATCTGCGCCGCGCGTTGGAGGCTGGCGCGATCACGCCTGAACATATTCTCGGTAGCGTCGGCGCGGTCATCGCAGGCACTTGCTCGGGCCGCGAGAGCGCCGACGATATCACGCTGTTCAAGTCGCTCGGCATGGTTGCAGAGGATCTGATCGCCTGCGACCACATTTTGCGAGCGGCCGAGACACAAGACGCCGGTACACTGGCCGCCTTCTGATATGATGGCGACATCCTATGATGTGATCGTTATCGGGCTTGGCGCGATGGGCAGCGCCACCCTGCGTGCGCTTGTTCCCGCACTGTGGTCCAGCCAAAAGACGCCACACTGATTGTGCCAAGGAACGGGTCGATCTAGACCAGTTGGGGAGCACCACCGATCCTGACGCACGAAGCTTCGCATCGATCTGAAAAAGCCATGTGGGCGAGCATCCGCCAGCGAATGCTACTCAGCAATCACGAAAGTCTTGGGTTCAGTATAGGCCATCAGCCCATCGATCCCATTCTCAACCCCGATGCCTGATTGCTTGCGCCCACCGAAGGCCGCAAAAGGTGACAACGCCAATCCTTCGTTGATCCATACGTTGCCGGTCTCCATTCTTTCGGCCACGTGCAGCGCCGCGTCCATGTTCTTCGACCAGACTGTGCCTGCCAAGCCCATTTCAGACGCATTGGCTCGTTCAATCGCTTCCTCGACCGTCGTATACTTCAAAAGCGGCAGGACGGGACCAAACTGCTCTTCTTGAACAATGCGACTATCTTCTGGCGGATTGTCGACCAGCGTTGCGGGCACGAACAGCCCCTTTCCGTCGGGAGCAGCACCCTGGATCAGGCGGTGACCATTGGCTTTGCAATCCTCCAACAGACCGTTCACACGATCAAATTGTGGCCGGTTCTGGATCGGACCGAGGGCGATACCCTGCTGGCTGCCGTCACCCATTGGCATCGCCTTGACAAGTTCGGCCAGGGCGTCGCGGAACTGGTCGTATATGGTTTCGTGCACATAGGCACGCTTCGTGGCGACGCAGACCTGACCGCTATTCGCGAAGGCCGACCAGAGCAGCCTTTGAGCAGTCTCTGCAATATCGACGTCGGGCAGCACGATCGCCGCGTCATTCCCACCTAGTTCGAGCGTTAAGCGCTTGAGTGTGGGCGAGGCGCTCTGCATCACACGCCGCCCGGTGGCAGTCGAACCCGTAAAGCTGACTTTGTCCACGCCGGGGTGAGCGGTCATCATTGGCCCAAGGGCATCACCGCCCGTGATGATGTTAAGCACGCCGGCGGGCACAAGGTCGCGAACCAGTTCACCAATCCGAAGCACCGTCATTGGCGTGAATGGCGAGGGTTTGAGCACAAGCGTGTTGCCCGTCAGCAGCGCCGGAGCAATCTTCCAAATCGAAAGCACGACCGGAAAGTTCCACGTAGAAATGCCCGCTACCACCCCGATCGGCACATATCGGGTGATCTGCTTGCGCCCAGGGCCAGCCTCCATCTCGCGGTCCGGCAGGGTCAATGTCGCCGTAGCCTCGCACCACTGCACAGCAGCCATGACTTCGAATTGAGCTTGCTCGCGAGGCTTGCCTTGTTCACGAGTGAGCATCGCCGCCAGCTCTGCGGCATTGGCCGCGATGGTCTCGCCGATTCGATTGACGATCGCCGCGCGTTCAGCCCAGGGAGTGTTGCGCCACGCCGGAAAGGCGCCGCGGGCAGCGGTGATAGCCGCTTCAAGTTCTGCCGCACCGGCATCCGGAACTGAGCCAATGACCGTCCCAGTGGCGGGATTGATCACCTCGATAGAGCTTTGCGAATTGACCGCCTGACCGTTGATAGTCATGCTGAGATCGTCGTTAGTCATCGTCTGGGTTCCTTCACGCGGGGAGCTCTATGACCGGCCCAAGTTGATTGGTCCGCATTGATTGTTGGAGTTTAGTCATGCCCTTGGCCAGTGTTGGCCGCAGGCGGAGCCGAGCAAAGCTGAAGGGCGGCACTGCTTTACTCAATACCGAGCATGCGAGCTCGCACGAGGCGACGATAGCGGCTTTTCGACCTTCTGTGATCCACTGCCCGGTGGCCGCCTGCAGCATCAGTCAGGCCCCCGTCTCAGAGTTGTCTCAACGACTGCGCGCACCTGGCGCGGGCGGTAGATCGCCGTGTGCGCACCGGACATCAGCACGCGTCCATCATGCGCGACGCGCACGTCCAGTACAGTGAAGAGGTGACCGTTGGTCTCGAAATGGCGCGTCACACGCGCGCGGGTCTGCAGCGTGCCCGGGCCGCGCAAGACGCCATGAAAGTGAACGTCGCTGCCGACATGGATCCAGGGGCCGAGCTTGACGTGCTTGGCCAGCACGAAATTCGCGTGATGCAGTAGCCAGCCCGGCGACGTGACCGCACCGCCTTCGTAAACGGCCAGCGTCTCGCGCGTGTCGCTCAGATAGGCAGCGCCGTAGCGTTCATCGAAGGCAGTGTCACAGGTCCCGAGCACCGTACCTTCAGCGAGGCTTTCCGGCGAGGCGTCCGGGCGGGCGGCCGCCGCAAAGGGTGTGCGAAAGGGGATGTCGTCGAGCGTGACATTGGGCGGATCAACGAGATGCGCCCCACCCTGCGCACATAGAATATCGCGGCTTGAGAGCGTCAGCACGAGCCCCCGCCCTTGCGGCGAACCTTCCGCGATCGCCTCGTCGCCGTCATAGACAGGCTTCAGGAAGCGCGCGCTCATGAAGCCGCGGCGCAGGAAGTCGTAGCCCCAAAGTGCGGCCGGCACATGGCTCATATAAGCGAAGACCTCGACGCCTGGCACAAGGCCGCCGCTGAAACCGAAGCGCCGCGCGGTCGCATCGTCGTGGATCTTGTTGTCGTTGTCGGTCGCGGTGTTGAACGCGACCAGTCGGTAAGTACTCATCTCTACGACCCTCGGCGGAAGAAAGCGCGGCGCAGGCCCGAGCGTTCAAACGGCGCCCAGGCACCCTCCGGTTGCGCATCGAGCGTGAGGGCCGCTCCGTTGACGGTGAGCGTGATCATTGTCGGGGCTCCGCAAGAGACCACAAGGGCCGCCTATCTGGGAAATGTCGGTTGAACATTGCCTCATTTCCCTGCGATCAACTCTGCAGCTTTCTCCGCCATGGCCATGATGGGTAGATTGGTGTTTCCGCTGATCAAGGTCGGCATAACCGAACCGTCAATGACCCTTAGACCATCGATGCCCCGCACGCGCAGTTGGCTGTCGACAACGGAGCCGCTGTCTTCCCCCATGCGACATGTTCCGACCGGGTGGTAAATCGTTTCTGCGTGGGCCCGTATCCATTTTTTGCGGGATTCCGTGCTGGTAAACGCATCGGCATCGAGTGTCCGCTTAACATGTTGTCGAAGGGCCGGCTGATCGATGATCTCGCACATCTGCCGAACGCCTTCTTGCATGCTGACGAAATCACTTTCATCAGATAGAAAGCGGGGGTCGATCACTGGCGCTTCAAAAGGATCGGCCGATCGCAGGCGCAGCGTTCCACGACTCTTCGGGCGAAGCTGACATACACGAATGGCAAAGCCGTGCGGGATGCGCTCGCCGGGTGGGTTTCTGAGCGCGACGATGAGATGAGCCTGCCACTCAGGCCAAGATGAGGTTTCGTCGGGTCCCCAGAAGGCTCCGGCTTCGACGCCCTGCGAGGTACCAACCCCCGAGCCTAGGAGCATATATTGTGCGCCAGCCAAGCCACCTCTGATCAATCCAAGGTATGGCGTCAGTGTGTTCGGCTGCGACGCCTCCAATCGGATAGGGCAGTCCAAATGATCTTGTAGGTTGCTTCCAACACCGGCGGAATCGAGCACTGGCTTGATGCCGAGCGAACGTAGGTGACCGGCGGGCCCAATTCCTGAGAGCATCAGTAGCTGCGGTGAGCCAATGGCCCCGGACGTCAGCAAAACTTCTCGTTCGGCCGAAATGGTGACCTCACGCCCGTTCTTCTCAATGACAACACCACGAACGCGCGTGCCCTCGATCGCGAGGCGCCGAACAAGGGTGTTGGCCATGATCGTCAGATTGCTTCGTCCTTTTCCCTGGTCGAGAAATTTGTAGGCCCCCGAACGCTTGCCGTCTGAAATCGTAAGCTCGTAGAAGCCCGCGCCCATCTGAGACCGACCATTGAAGCCGTTATTCTCGGGGAGGCCTGCCGACTTGGCGCTCTCAACAAGTGCCTTCGAGATTGGATGCTGCAAAACGCCATAAGAAAGTTGGATCGGACCCGAATAACCTCGGTCCTGATCGGGCTCGGATGTGACCTGAGTGGCGTTCTCGATTCTTCTAAAGTAGGGACGGAGGTTTTCATATCCCCATCCTTGACAGCCTTGCGCTTCCCAAGAATCGTAATCCTGAGGATTTCCCCGGATCGCAATCATGGAGTTGATGGCGGACGATCCTCCCACCACCTTGCCGCGCGGAATATAGATCATGCGGTTGTTGAGTTCGGTTTGCGGTTCGGTCCAATACATCCAGTTATGCCTTGGACTCGTATAGAGCACGCGAATGCCTGCTGGCATGCGAACGAAGATTGAAGAAGAGGGAGGTCCGGCTTCGAGCAGCAACACCTTAAAGTTGGGATCTTCGCTCAAGCGAGCAGCGAGCACGCAGCCCGCCGATCCTGCTCCGACAACGACATAATCGAATTTTGAGCCCTTCATCCTCCGTCCCCTGTTGTCAAAGTCGGCGTTCGGCTTGTGATTTCGGCGAACAGTGTCACCATTTCGATCCGTCCCGGTTCATAGTTCATTAGACGGAGGCAGCCGCCGACAGCGACTCCCCGGCGCGCTTTTTTAGGTCGTGCTTTCTGATCTTTCCGTTCGGAGCCACCGGAAGTTGCGGCAAGACAATGATCTGCTGCGGTTTCTTGTATGGCGCTAGTTGCTGCTCAACGAGCGCCAGCAGTTCGGCCACTTCGATGGTGCTTCCAGGCGTCGGCTCAACGAAGGCGATGATTTCTTCGTTGCCCTCGATAGATCGCCCGACTACCGCCGAATTGAGAACCGACGGATGAGAATTGAGGACAGCCTCGATTTCAGGCGGATAGACGTTGAAGCCGGACCTGATTATTAACTCCTTCGACCGCCCCTGGACCACCAGTTCGCCGCCCGGCGACCGGCTGACGATGTCTCCGGTTTTCAAAAATCCATCGCCATCAATCGCTTCCGCGGTCTTGTCCGGTTGACCATAGTACCCCAACATCACGTTGGGCCCGCGAACGAGCAATTCGCCCGCTTCGCCATCGGGCACTTCGCGCCCATCAAGTCCAACGATCTTGATTTCAATCCCTGCGATTGGCGGTCCGATGTTGATTTCATTGCTTCCCACGGCATACAGCGTCCGACTGATGGTCGGAGACGTCTCGGTCAGCCCGTAACCGTTATGAAGCACCACGCCGAATACTCGCTCGACGCTCTGTCGCAGTGACAGATCGAGCGGAGCCGTTCCGGTATAGACATAACGAAGGTTATTGGGCGTCAGCTTGATATTATTCTGATCGACGTAAGCGATGATCCGCGACAACATTGCAGGTACAGCATTGAAGGAGGTCAACGAACCATCCACGATGGCGTCGATTGCTTCCGAGACGGAGAACTTCGGCATGATCCGAAGGTGCGCGCCGACAAACAACATCGTTTGCAGCAACGCCAACCCGTATGAATGAGAGATCGGCATAACGCAGAGCGTGACGTCTTCGGGAAAAAGCGTTTTAGTTACTTTGCCCCGGCCGGCCACATAAGCGAGATTGCGGTGACTGAGCATCACTCCCTTCGGACGACCGGTAGTGCCTGTAGTGTAAATGAGAACTGCAACCTGACGGGCGGGATCCGCATGAACTTCCTCGGGAACGGCGCTCGCCTCCAACTTACCGACCTTGATCGCTCCAATCCCGGAGAACATTTCGGATTCCGCGCCGCGCCGGCAGGCCTCAGCATCTGCTTCCGCCGATATTCCATGCGTGTAGAATACGCGTCTGGGCTTGCAATCACTCTCAATAGCGTCCAGTTCGTGCGAGCCGAGCCGGGCGCTCGTCATCACTGACCATGCATCAAGCCGGCTCGCCGCATACATCAGGACGATGGCGCCGATTGAGTTCTCGCCCACCACCATGACCCGATCACCTGGACGGATGCCTAGGCGCTCCAAGTCACCTGCGACGGCCTCGATCGTATCGATCAGTCCCCGGTAGGACCAAATAATGCCCCGCTCGTCGGTAAGGGCCGGCCGGGATGCCCCTGCTTTTGCCCCCTCATCCACAATGAGGTGGATGCGTCGCGGCAGGCTAGTCAAATAGTCCACTTCCATGGCGGGCCCAATCTTCTTCGCCAGAACTTCCGCAGGTGCCGAGCTGTTGGCCATCGGCAACCTGCGCCCTTTAGGTCCCAGAGCCTATGCTGCGGCTTCAGCCAAACAATGATCGAATCGGTTAGCCAATTGACAGTATGGGCAGGCTCGCGCGCGCGCCAGAATTTGGACCTCTGGCGCGCCGCCGATGACGAAGGCGAAGCCCTAGAGTAGATGGCTTTCTTGGTCGGCGCGTTCGAGTTTGTAGAACGCTGTCGCGGCCATAATCGCAAACCGATGAGTTAGGATGGTTGCACATAGATCCCGCCCAAACGCTAGATCGGCTCGGGCAAAGTTTCTGCCGGATTTCAGCCGCTAGCGGGCAGCCCGGGCGTACCCGTTTCCGCCGGATACGTTTGCAGATAATTCTCCTTTATCATGTGCGAGTCCTTACGGCTGCCGTCATGACACCACCCCGGCGGCGCAAACACGCACCGCAGCCGATCGAATAGCGACCGCTTAGGCCCGGCGACATCCCTGGCGATACCCCAATATTCGCCAAGCGCCGCCACGAACGGATTGTACGTCTTGATGTTCTCGACGAGTCCGAACACCGGTTTGTCGTGATCGAGCTCCGGCACGAATGACTCGAACATCTTGTCCCAAATGATCAGCGTTCCTGCGTAGTTCGCATCGAGATAACGCGGATTGTTCGCATGATGCACGCGATGATGCGACGGTGTGTTGAACACCGCTTCGATCCACGGATGCAGGCGGCCCACCGACTCCGTGTGCAGAAAGAACTGATAGAAAAGGTTCAACGACGCGCAGAACCCGATCAACGCGGGATGAAACCCAAGATAGGCGATCGGCGCCGCCAACAGAACGAGCCCGGTGATCGCGCCCGTCCATGATTGCCGCAATGCAGTCGAAAAATTGTAATATTCGCTCGAGTGGTGCACGACATGAGCCGCCCAGAACCAGCGCGACCGGTGCGCAAGGCGATGGCTCACATAGAATCTGAGGTCGTCGAGCACAAAGCAAAGCAAGAAAGCCCACCACTCAAACCCGATTGTGGAAATTCGGTTCTCATAGGCGGTCCACACCAACGACCCCCCGAGCAGCACGAGCAGCATATTAGACACGATACTGCCCGTCCCTATGATCAAACTCGCCTGGGTGTCCTCGCGCAGGAAGTGCCCCTTGAGCACGCCCCGACGTACCAACAAGAACTCGCCCAGCAGAAACATGATATAGAGCGGAGCCGCAATTTCGTGCAGACGGGGCAGGGTAAGGATGGCGGTCAATTCCATCAGAGAACGCTAAGCCTCATGCTTATCATCGTCGCGGCACGCATCGAAAACATGCACCTTAGGGATTGGGGCAGGTCTGCCCACGGAGTTGACAACTCAACTCTGCGAGAACGCATTTTGCGCAACAACGAAGCCGGCGATCCCCGTTTGAAGATCGCCGGAGTCGGTGGGAGTTAGAAGCCTGTCCTCAACGTAACGCCATAGAGGCGCGGCTCGTTGAGGAAGACGTTGGTGAAAAGGCCGTTGCCGGCGTCGGCGACGTACATGCCCGTCAGATTGTCTTTGTCGGACACGTTGCGCATCCAAAACTTGAGCTCCCACGGCATCGGCTTCATGCTCGAAAGCGCCGCCGAAAGATTGAGCTGATCCCAGCCTTTGAGCTTGTCGATCGGGTCGCGATTGAAGATGCGGCCCCAAGACTCGCCCTGGATGAAATAGTCGGCGCGCAAGGTCAAATAGGCGAAACCGAGATTGCGCCTATGTTGCGCACCGACCTTGATCTGCCAGTTCGGCGCGTTCTGCAGCTCGTTTCCCTTCAGGTTGCGGGGCACGCCGAAGCCCGAGTAGACGACGCCGTCCGATGTTGTCGCCGTCGCCCCGATCGGCAGACCGCGATACATCTGCGTCACCACGCCGCCCACGACAGGGCCGAAATATGGACCATCGCGGCCGGGGCGCGGACAATTGCCGTGAACGGCGCGCGGATCGTTGGCACCGCGCGGCGCAACGCACAGGTCGCCGTAGAGTACGTCCTTGATCAGCATGACGTCTTGGCGGCCGTCGGTCGGATCGCGTGGGTCGATGATCGATCGATCGCCGATCTTGGTACCGAGATAAGAGGCGTTTATGTCGAACTGCCATGAGGATGTAGGCGCATAGTAGACTTCAGCCTCCAAGCCCCAGACTTTCGCGTCGACATTCACGTTGACGGACGATTGGCGCTGGATCGTGGAGACCTGGAGGCCATTGTAGTCATATAGGAACGCCGCAAGGTTCAGGCGCAATTTGTTGTCGGCGAACGTGTTTTTCATGCCGAGCTCGAACGCGTTGACCTTCTCCGAGTCGAACTGGCGCGACAACGTGGGGTCGACTAGCTGACGCTGCGACGTCGCAGTGTTGAACCCGCCGCTCTTGAAGCCACGCGAGTAGAAGCCGTATAGAAGAGTCTCGTCTGCGAAGGCCCACTGAGGTGTCCAGTCGATTCCCACGCGACCTGTCCAGCCGGGGAACGATTTTTTCAGCGTCTCGAACGGGAAAACACCGCTGAGCTGCAGAACGCGCTGACGAGACTCCTTCTTGTCGCTAGTGTAGCGCAAGCCGAAGGTGAGGTTCAGGTTGTCGCGGACGGCGTAATTAGCCTCGCCGAAGAAACTAAGTGACTTCATCTTGTAGTCATAGAGTTCGGAAACGGAGTACGGCGGCTGGCCGCACGTGCCGGGATTGATGTTGGCGAAGCAGTCGGTTGAGTAGAACGAGTTCGGACCGAAGAAGCCCGGAGGCTGCTTGCGCAGGTCGTTGTCGAAAATCGAAAGCGCGTCGAGTGTGTTCAAACCGACAAAATACTGACCATTGTTCGTCACCTCCATGTACAAGACGCCGCCCTGCGCTTGCAGCGGACCGTCACTATTGGTCGCAACGCGCAGTTCGCCCGAGTACTGGTAGGCGCGGCCGCTGATTTCGTCATAACCGAACGGCACGTTGGTGATGTTGTAGACGGACGGCGTGCCGAGCGAGGGCGTATAGAGCGGCAGTGATCCGACATAGGCGCCGGTGTCGAGCGCCGAAGTCGGGATGTTGCCGCCGGGAAACAGCGTCTGCATGCGCGCGATGTAGTTTGCGACGGAAGCGAAGCTGCCGCCATAAGCGTTACCGTTGTAGTATTGATCGAGCGGGAACCCGTTGGCGAACGGATAATATGCGGTACGGCCGAAGCTGAACGGCGCGCTCGGCACATCCCAGTCGAAGTCCGTCTGTGCAAGCAGGTCCGACTTCTGGTAGCTGCCGACGAACGAGAGCGCCACAGCGCCGACGTCTTGCTCGACGTTCAGCGTCAGGATGTCCTCGTCGGCCTTGTAGACCGGCGTGAAATCGGTGCGCACCTGCCGCAAGTCCGTGGGGACGCCGACGCCGGCGAAAGCGTCGACAGGCGTGTAGCTGTAACGGCCGTTCGCTGCAGCACGGATGTTGGACGGCGTGTTTCTCGTCCACGGCAGCAGACCGAGCGCCACGGCTTGCAGATGGCTGTTGCTCCCGCCGGTGTGGATCGTGTCGAAGCCCAGGCGGTCGGGCAAGCAGCCGTAAACGCCGTCTGGATCCTTGTGGCACATCTGCTTGTAGACGCGCGACCGGTTCGAATCCTCCTTGAAGCGCTGGTACATCAAGTTGATGTCCGTGCTTTCAGTCGGCGAGTAACGCAACGACAAGCGCGCCGACCACTGATCGCGACCATCGATCCGCTCGCCCTTATGGAGATTCTCTGTGTAGCCGTCCCGCGAGAGCTTGATGAATGCGCCGCGCACCCAGAAATTGTCGGTGATTGGTACGTTGAGCGCGCCGCGAAACATTTCATCGTTGTAGTCGCCGACGCGGGCCTCGATATAACCCGTCAAGTCGTTCACGGGGCGCGAAGTAATGAGATTGACTGTGCCCCCGGTCGCGTTGCGGCCAAAGAGCGTGCCCTGGGGCCCGCGCAGAACTTCGAACGCCTGGACGTCGTAGAGCTCGGTCGAGAAAATGTTCGCAAAGACGATCGGCGCTTCGTTCACATGGATGGCCACGCCTGAATCGCCCGACGACGTGATGACAGTGGTGCCGATGGCGCGGATCGAAATGCTGGAACCAGAAAAATTCGTCTTGGTGAAGGTTAGATTCGGGACGTTAAACTGCAGATCGCCGAAGGTACTGATCTGGCGCTCGTCGAGCTTGCGCTGGTCGAACGGCGTGACCGCGATGGGTGTGCTCTGCAATTGCTCGGAACGACGGCGGGCAGTGACGATGATTATTTCTTTCTCGCCTTCGCCCCTCGGCTGTTCGGCGGCCGGCGAGTCTGTCTCCGCGGTGTCGGGAGCGGGCTGTTGCGCTGCGTCCTGGGCCATCGCGGCTGAACCGAGCGCGAAAGAGATTCCAATTGCGGCGACACTCGCCGACAGCAAAAAACGCATTGCCTTTCCCCTACTCTCATCGGCGGCTTATCTCCGCTCGATCCGCAGGTGCCGAGCCGTTAGGCATCGGCACCCTGCGCCCTCTTTGGTCTCACAGACTATGCTGCGGCTGCGCCCAAACGATGATCGAACTGGTTAGCCAATTGACTGTATGGGCAGGCTCGCGCGCGCGCTTCGACGATGGCTGCCGTCCTGCAGCGCTTCGTCGTAGCTACAGCACTTCTTCCACTAGGAGCGTGTAGTCATCAGCCGTCAGCGTTTTGACTGCGCCCCAGTTTGCAATATCGGCAAGTGCGTCTAAAGCCGGGTACCCCCAAGGTCACCCTATGAGGACAGTTCTTAATGCCACGCCTCACTCGGCAAGGCGGCTGTCACCGCTTGCGTACGATTCTATGCAATAGTTACGTATTTCAGTTCTTTCCGAACATGTTATTCCAGGCCTCGGTGCCCGGCTTCGCTTCCCATTGTTTGCTGCCGGATAACGTATCTATGCCCGCCCGAACCCCCGGACGGTCTTTGATCGCTTGGTACCACCGATCAATGTTGGGGTACTCCGACAAGTTGCGCCGATGCAACTTTCGTGTACGAACCCAGGGGAATGCGCTGATGTCAGCGATAGAATAGTCGCCGGCGAGGTATTCAGATTCGCCAAGGCGCTTCTCGAGAATGTTGTATATTCGACCAACTTCCCGATCATAACGTTCGATCGCGTAGTCAATCTTCTCAGTCGCATACACCATGAAGTGGTGCGCTTGCCCCAGCATTGGACCCATCGTCGTATTCTGAAAGACAAGCCACTTCAGCGTATCGTAGCGCTTTTCAGGATCCTGAGGGAGGAATCTACCGGACTTTTCCGCGAGATAGATCAGAACGACTGCGGATTCAAAAACTGCATAGGGCTTGTTGTGCGGGCCATCGTGATCCACGATGGCCGGCACTTTGTTGTTTGGATTGATCTTCAGAAATTCCGGATGAAACTGCTCGCCTGCCGTTATATCAACCGGAATCACACGATAATCCAAGCCCGACTCTGCCAGCATTATGGCTGCTTTGTATCCGTTTGGGGTCGGCCAGAAGTATAG
Organism: Sphingopyxis macrogoltabida; assembly: GCF_001307295.1. Lineage (NCBI taxonomy): Bacteria > Pseudomonadati > Pseudomonadota > Alphaproteobacteria > Sphingomonadales > Sphingopyxidaceae > Sphingopyxis > Sphingopyxis macrogoltabida. The sequence continues at coordinate 73,605 of NZ_CP012701.1, forward strand.
ATCAATCATCGCTGAAGAACCCTATCCAACGATCTTAAGCCCTGCCGGCTTGTCAACGAACAGCCCAGGGTTCAACATCCAGTTCGGGTCCAGCTCGGTCTTGGCGGCTGCTAGCACACGGCGGAACAGCGGATCGACTTCCTTGTCGTACCAGGGACGGAACGATTTGCCGACAGCATGATGGTGCGTGATGGTTGCGCCGAGCTCGATTAGCGCGTCCGACGCAACGTCGTGGAGCATCTCATAGGCTTCAAGGCTGTTGGCATGCGTCGAAGGAGCCATGATCGAATAGTAAGGAGCCGGGCCGTCCGGATACAGGAAGGAGAATCTGCGGCAGACGATGCCGCCGCTACCAAGATTTTCTTCCTGGGCCTTCCGCATGCGACGCACGATCTCGGTATCGACTTCTTCGAACCGATCCCAAGTGTAGGCAGTTTCGAACGTGAAGCTGACGATTCCCATCGCCGCACGCGTATGCATAAACCGAGGCAGATATCTGAACTGGTTCCGCCAGTTACCCTGCGGCCCGCTACGGCTCGTCTCCAACGCGTTGTCCGCAGTTCCCGCCTTTTGCGTCACGACGCCACCGAAGTCTCTGCAGATTTCGAGACTACGCTCCAGCCACGGATCTACTGGATGGTCGGCGGATTCGAAGCCGAGCAACAAAACTGACTCGGTGCCGTCTCCAGCGCCGTAGAACATGGCGTCTTGCTCATCCAAATAGCGACAGTTCGCCGGGAACAGTCCTGCTTGGGTGATCTGACGGATGGCCTTGGCACCCTGATAGAACGTCTTGAAAGAGATCGACGCATTCGCACGGAATCTAACGCGCCCTTGTAGACGCATCCATGCTTCGGTGATGATGCCCAGCGAGCCTTCAGACCCGATGAACAGCCGATCTGGATTGGGTCCGGCGCCCGAGCCTGGCAACCGCCGGTTCTGGATCGTTCCCGCCGGAGTGACCACGCGCAGGCATTCCACCATTTCGTCAATATGCGTGAGATGGGTGGCATAGTGGCCGGACGATCGGGTTGCGATCCAACCACCCAGCGATGAGAATTCCCACGATTGCGGGATGTGGCGCAGGGTGAGGTCATACGGCTTGAGTTGCTCTTCCAGTGCCGGACCGAGAATGCCAGCCTGGATCCGCGCGCAACGTGACACGGGATCGACTTCGAGGATCTTATTGATGTTGCCCAGGTCGACTACGACGACCCCGGGAAAGGCGTCGCGCTCGGGACCCCAGAAGCCACCGGTGACGCTCGATCCGCCGCCATACGGGATGCATGCGTAACCATTTTCCCCACACCAGTCGAAGATTGCGGCGATGTCTTCTTCGTCGCGCGGATAGGCCACGACGTCCGGTGCCTTCTTGAAATCGCGTCGGTATGTAAGGGTCATGTCCTTGAAACTCTTACCGTACGTATGAGAAACTCTGTCCCACTTTTCCGAGGTGCAAAAGTCCTCTAGCGTTCGCGGGATCTGTATGCGCGACGAATACAGGTCAATCTCGTCCAGAGTCGGATCAGATAGAACTTTAATGTCCTTAATTCCGAGCCGCTGCTCCACGCGGACCCGCATGATGTTGATTTCTTCTTGAGATATTTCTTCACCTTCATATCCCCACGACCAGAATTTCCTTCTCGGGCCGTAGTAGCCACTCTTTTCCTTCGCCACAGCGTTTCTCCTTAGTGATTTTCGATGTCAAATCTTCGATTTCAGGACCAAAAGCGCCGCCTTGGATGCGCGCGGCCCGAGAGACTCGGTCGACTTCGGCAATTTTATTGAGGCGCGAGATGTCAATGGCGACGATACCGCAATAGCGCGGGTCGTGAAGCGGCTCGACGCCGCCGGTGACGGTCGAACTGCCGCCGAATGGAATGGCAGCATAGGAATTGCCGTCGCACCAGTCGAGGAGCGCCGCAACGTCGGCTTCGCTGCCCGGATGAGCGACGATGTCTGGCGGGTTGCCATCCGATGGCACATCGCCTGGGTCTCGGCGGGCGTCGGGCCTTGATCCTCGTAGCTCCATGCCCACGAGTTTCGCCGGTGGCCAACGGCCTCTAACTGCCCCATCGTACGTCCGCTTTCTTCGCTATTTTCGCGGCCTCTACGATGGTTGGTTCAGAGGGGTGTCGACAATGACCGTTTCGCTCATTCCTTGACAGTCGCGGCCAGCCTCAACGTGCTTGGCACGCGCCCCCGGGTCAAATCGTTGCGGTTCAGCGCGACTGCAGCATGGCGCGGATTTCCGTGTGGCGCCGCTTGTCGATGCCGTACGCCAGAAAGAACAACATGCTGAAAAGCGCGAAGCCACCGATGGCCGGACCGTAGAAAAGGCCCATCAACGCGACTTTGCTCGGATCGATCGTGCTGACATCGACATGTGCTCCGGTCGGCCACTCCAGGAATGAAAGAATGAACCCCGCGATGATCGTACCGAGGCCAGTCATCGCCTGATTCGAAAAGGAGACGGCGGCGAAAAGGATACCCTCGCTGCGCCGACCGGTTTCAAGGTCATATTCGTCGGCGACATCGGCCATCATCGAGCCGTACATGATCCACGCTTGCACGACGACCAGACCTTTGGCGAACGAGACTGCCGCGAGAAAAGGGAACAGCGCGGAGTCTCGGTTCTCCGGCAATGCTTCAAGTAAGCGCAGCACGGTCGGCAACATCTGAAAGAACGCCCAGCCGACCGTGCCAAAGATGAGCAACGTGCGCTTTTCGAACCATTCCGACAGTTTGGTTGTGGACAAGCCGCCGAGAATAGAACCGAGCGAAAAGATCGCCCAGAAATACATCTGCTCGGTGCTCGTGATCTGCCAGAAGAACGTCGTGACGTGGAGGTAAAGCGCGGCGTCAACGCCGACCATGACGTAGAGGATAAGCACGCCGAAGAACAACGCGCAGAACGAGCGGTTTCCAAGGATGCCACGGAATTGCTGATACATCGACCCCAGTATGCCCCAAGCGGTGTGGCGCGGAGCGCCATCGGGAACCTGGTAGAGGTAGGGTACACGGTTTTGCGTGCCGAGCGCGGAGATCAGCATGCAGCTCGCCATGACCACGGCGAGGGTGATTCCCATCGCGCCATAGGATGTGTGATCCAGCGCGCCCGAACGGATCTCTTGGTCAGCGAGGAACACACCGAAGCCGAGCAAGACCACGGTCGCGCCGCCCAGAATGGAGAAGACTTGGCGATAGCCGACTATGGACGTGCGCTCTTGAAAGTCGACCGAAAGTTCGGCTCCGAGCGCGACATGCGGGATGAAGAACATCGAGATCGACACCCGCGAGATACAAGCGAAGACGATCAGCCAGATGAACAGTCCCTCCTGGCTCGTCACAATCGGATTGAAGAGCAGTGAGAAGCCGAGCGCGAGCGGCAGGATTGAGGCGTACATGAAGGGATGCCGCCTTCCAAAACGAGAACGCCATGAGTCTGACAGCCAGCCGACCAGCGGATCGACGATCGCATCGATGACGAGCGCTATCCCGAGCGCCATGCCGGTGAGCGCACCATCGAGGCCCAAAATCTGATTGTAGTAGAAGAGCGTGAAGAGGCTGAACGCGTTTGTTTTCATCCCTTCAGAGGCTTGGCCCAGACCATAGGCGCACTTCGTGGCGAAGGTCGCGGGCTGGAAGGCGTCTGGGGTGACCGGCGCGCGAGACTTCAGAAGCGACTCCAGATAGCCGCGCGAGAGCGCGAGGGCGTGGCGCAGCGATCCGGAGATTTGTTTCAGCGGCATGTGTGGTCTTTCAATTAGCTCCGCGCTTGGCGATATCCGCCAGCTTGGCTTTCAGAATTTTGCCGTTCGGCGCAACCGGCAATTCGCTAACGATGATGATGTCTTGGGGTCGCTTGTAGGGCGCGAGGCGATCGGCAACGTAAGCGCTGATGTCGGCTGCCGAAATCGTCGCGCCGGGGCGCACCTCGACGAAGGCGACGACTTCCTCGTTACCGGCGACCGCGCGACCGACGACGGCCGATTGCTGAACGTCCGGATGTGCGTTGATGGCCGCCTCCACTTCCGGCGGATAAACATTAAAGCCGGACCGGATGATCAGTTCCTTGCTGCGGCTTTCGATCCATATGCGATTTTTCTCATCGACGCGGACGATGTCACCCGTGTTGAGCCAGCCGTCGGCATCCATCACCGCCGCTGTCTCACCTGGCGCGCGGTAATAGCCCTTCATGATGTTGGGGCCGCGCACGTGGAGTTCGCCGGTCTCGCCAGGCTGCGCTGTCGCGCCCGTCGCCGTGCGCACCTGGATTTCCACGCCTTCGATCGGCTCGCCGACATGCGCGCCCTCGCCGAATGACTGATGTGACGTTCGGCTGATGGCCGGCGCAGTTTCGGTGAGGCCGTAGTTGTTGTGCATCACGACGCCGGTGAGTGCTTCAAACTCGAGTTTCATCTCCCGATCGAGCGGGGCAGCAGCGCTCATCACGCCGACTAGGCGGTTGGGCGACAGCGCGACACCGCTGTCCTTGGCGTGGCGCAGGATCAGACCCAACATGCTGGGTACTACATGCAGACGCGTCAGGCGTCCGTCGACGATCATGTCCACTGCTTGCGCAACCGAGAAGCGCGACTGCAGGTACGTAAGCGTCCCCGACCACAGCATCGCCAACACGACGCCGAGGCCGTAAGAGTGTGAAATCGGGAGTGCGCCGAGCGCCGTGTCGCCGGACGAGAGCCAGGCGTCGCGCGCGCCAGACTCTGTGGTGAAGGCCAGATTGCGATGCGTCAGCATCACGCCCTTGGGAGTCCCGGTCGTGCCGGTCGTGTAGAGCAGCACAGCGACCTGATCCGCGCCGCTCGTCGCGACGGGTTCCGGCGCCGCGCCGCTATTCACCGGCGACGCCAGGACGGTGAGAGATCCATCCAGCGTCAAGCGGGTTGCGCCATGGCGCGCCGCGTGCGCCCCGGCCTCCGCAGAGTCGCGGTCAGTGAAGAACAGTGCACGCGGATCGCAATGCGCGGCGACTTTGTCGATCTCGTGCGCGCTTTGGCGTGCGTTGAGTATCACGGCCCACGCGTCAAGCTCGGACGCGGCGAAGAGCAGGGCCAGCGCCTCGACGCCGTTCTCGCAGACGATCACGACGCGGTCGCCGGGGCGAACGCCGAACCGGTGCAATGCGCCGGACGTTGCGCGTATCGTCTGCCAAAAGCGTGCATAGGTCCAGCTTTCGCCGCCAGGCTGCACGAGCGCGACGGCCTCGGGCGCGCGCGCTGCCGCGTTCGACACAAAGTGGCTGATACGGTGCGGCAGATCTTCCAAAGCGACTCGCGGAATCTGCGCCAGCACCGGCTTGGGTTTGAGGCTGCGATTCATTCGTGTCTCCTCATTTTTCTCATGCCACTCGGCACAACTATGCCTCACGCGCACTACGTCGCACGCGGCACAGCAATCGACGGCATGGTTGATCTTCGCTTCGCGGACTGACAATCGACATGATAGCGTCGCTCATTTCTTGACTAGTTCGACCACAAACGCCAAGTTCTGATCATGTTGGAAGCGAGAGCCAAGCGTGATCCAGCGGCCTTGCGCGTGCTGGTCGAGGTCGCGAACGAGAGCGGGATGTCCGCGCCACGGCTGCTTTCGGGCACGAATTTGACGGCGGACCAGCTAGACAAGAGCGATCTCGAAATCGAGGCTTGGCAAGAGCTGCTCGCCATACGCAATCTTAGGCTGTTCAACGACGATGTGGGGCTCGGACTCGAGGTCGGACGGCGCCTCCACATCACAACGCTGGGTGTGTTGGGCTTCGCGATGCTGTCGAGCCGAAGCATCGTCGATGCGCTTTGGATGGCCAGCCGCTTTCAGTCGATCTCGCTATGGTTCTGCAAGCTCGACTTCGATTTGGACGCCAAGGTCGGCGTGTTCACGGTGCTCGATCACGTGCTGCCCATGGCATGCCGGCCGTTCTGCGTCGCGCGCGGTCTGTCGTCGTTGCAGGAGTGGATGAGCGCGATGCTCGGCCGCGAAATCTTGCCGCTCTCGACCACGTTCAAGTTCGACCGTCCCGCAAGTGCTGCGCCGTTCGAACGGCACTTTGGGACGAACATTCTGTACGGCGCGAAAGCGAACCGGATCGAGTTCGAGGCGTCGCTGTTCGTGGAGCCGTTGCGGTTCGCCGACCACTGGACACGTACTTGGTGCGAACTCCAACTCGAGCAAGTGGCGCAGCGGCGCGCATCGACGACGCGCAATCGCGTGCGCAGCTTGATTATGGGTGCGCCGGGCGCCATACGTTCGGAGGAAGAGATCGCGAGAGAACTGCGAGTTCCAAGCAGCACGTTGCGCCGGCGCCTGCGTGCCGAAGGCACGACCTTTCGAACCATACGCGCAGAGGTTCTTCATGCGTTCGCGCGCGAGATGCTAATCTCCACGTCCATGACGATCGACGAGATCGCCGAGCGCGTCGGCTTCTCGGAGTCGGCGAGTTTTGTCCGCTCCTTCAAGAGGCTGCAGGGGGTTGCGCCCGGCACATGGCGACGCTCAGAGCGCGGTAATTCGACGAACTAAGCGTCGGCGCGGTCCTGTCAGAGCAAATGCACCACCTGTGCAACATTGTACAGCGCGGCTAGATGTCTGGCATGCCAAAACCGCGCAAGCCAGCCAGTCCGTTCCGCTATTTCAACTCGTCACCCGAGGTGATCCGTTTGGTGGTGATGATGTATATGCGGTTTCCTCTGAGTCTGCGGAACGTCGAGGATATGATGGTCGAGCGCGGGCTCGATATCAGCCACGAGACGGTGCGCTTCTGGTGGAACAGGTTTGGACCAATGTTTGCCGCTGAACTCCGCAGGCGACGGGTGTCGCGAATGAAGGGCTTCCGCCACTGGAACTGGCACCTCGACGAAATGTACGTCAGGTTGAACGGAAAGATGGTCTATCTCTGGCGTGCGGTCGATCATGAGGGCGAAATACTCGAGAGTTTCGTCACTAAGAACAGGGACAAGAAGGCAGCCTTAGCCTTCATCAAAAAGGCGCTGAAACGCCACGGCCCGGTCGAAACCATCACTACTGACGGGCTACGTTCTTACGGTGCCGCAATGGACAAGCTCGGCAATCGCCACAAACAAAAGATCGGCCGCTGGGCAAACAATAGAGTGGAGAACAGCCATCTTCCCTTCAGGCGAAGGGAGCGGGCGATGCTTAGATTTAGGCAGGTGAAGTCCTTGCAGAAATTTGCTTCCGTCCATGGCAACGTCCACAGTCATTTTTATCTCGAACGCCACCTCGTCGATCGCCAGACCTACAAACGGGCCCGAACTGCCGCATGGGCCGAGTGGCAGTCGTTGCTCGCCTGAGGCTCTACTCCAACTGCCCTAATCTTGCCTAAGCGCACTATGAGGGATTTACTCTGACAACACCTCGTTCAATAAGCACTTGCCGGAGGAGACTGATGGAGCGGCGAACTTCTACGCGTTTGCGAAGAAATGAAGATCGACTCCAAGTTCATGTATTCGACTTCATCCGCAATGGCTTCCGCCGACCGCATTAGCCTCTCGTTTCTCTCACAAAGGCCGCTGCCTTCTCGGCATTGACGAGTTCAGCCACATCAACCTCAAGCGCGGTCGCAATTCTCTCGAGAACCAAGATCGATGGGTTGCGCACGCCGCGTTCAACACCGCTAATATAGCCGCGGTCAAAGCCGCTGTCGGTGGCAAAATCTTCTTGGCTGATCTCACGCTCCTTGCGTAACCGCTTCAGGTTCCAGCCAATTCGAGTGCGCGCGTCCATGGCGCTGATGATCAATCGATGAGACTAATCAGCCCACGACTTATAAGACTCATTTCTCTGGACTGTGCCTGCCGGTTCGACCACAGCAAGAGCGTAACTTTCTCTTGCCCTGGCGGTGCTGTGCTGGACTTGGTCGCCTTACTTGCTGATGCTGGGATAACCGACTACGAAAACTTTCTTGCTGTCGGGCTCAACCAGTTACGGGCGGCCGACGCTGACACAATTCCTATCCCGGAGGTTGCGGCCGAAATCGCAACACATCTCACGATCAGAACGGCGCATTTTCGTCGATTTGCAGCTGGAGCTGGCTCTCAAATGCTTGGAGCGATCGACAATCTGCTCCAGTCCGATCCGGCGGCGTTCGCACTATCAAGCGATCGCAAATCTTTGTCTAAGCTTATGCGCGAGCAGTTAGCGGAGGAGTGGAGCTTCAATCGCCAGAAATTCGAAGCTATCGGTATCGATCAGAACTCGATGCTGGATATTGTCCAGCGCTACTTCGAGCAGAACGGCGAAATGTTTTTCGCAGACGCATCGAAACTGATGGGGCAAGCACTAAAGCAAGGAAGCTTAGGCGTGGCTCAGATTGCAACGGATGCACAGCGCAGCGCGCTCTCGAGGCACCTTGTGCCGCCCGCTCGATTCGAAAAGCTCAAGACCCTCCGTTGGAGTGTGCTGGAAGGTTGCGATTTGGTGCTACCCGATTGTGTGGGATTGGCGCAGGATCATCAAAACGAATGGATGCCGGTAATCTTGGCCGACCTAGACCAACTCAAGTCGATGTATCTGCCGATATCTCACGATCGGGCGTTGATGGGCACCCACAGCGAGCACCATGCCAGCGAGACGCCTTCCGTAGAAATACTGGCTGGATGCTCTTGGGACTTCTTTGTTTCACGCGATCGAAGTGAACGGGCTCTTGCGGCCAAAGGCCTCATAAGATCACGCGTAACCGAATTTACCGATCGCGTGATCTCTAACAGCATCGCAGAAGTTTTGGCTGAAAATGAATGAGGGCAGGTATATGCGGGGACGCGCTGGGGGCTTTTTTGGGGGCCACTCGCCACACCGCTTCATCACATGGTCGAAAAACAGCCATTGTTGGCGCGACGCCGAGTCCTGTAAGCGCACCACTCTCCCGTTCATTCGCGCGCAATCGGCGGGTTGCGATAGCTGGCAGGCCGCATAAGCCATTTGCTTATGCTGTATTGCGATTGTAATACGGCGGGTGAGCATGACGTGGTTTCGTAAATCCAAAACGCCCGAACCAGCGCCCGCTGCGCCATCGTTCGCGATGCCGGACACCCCCGGTTTCGATGCGCCGCCGCCGGTTGTTCCGGAAAGCCGCCGCCGCAAATGGCTGCGCCGCATATCGCGCGGCTTTGCGGTCTTCTGTATCCTGCTGCTTCTGCTCGTCGGCTGGCTGGCGCTCACCGCGCCCCTGTCAAAGTCGCTCGAACCAATTGCTCCGCCGCAGGTTACGCTGCTCGCGTCGGACGGCACCCCGATCGCGCGGTCGGGCGCGATCGTCGATGCGCCGGTGAAGGCCGCGGACCTGCCGAAACATGTCACCGGCGCCTTCCTCGCGATCGAGGACCGTCGCTTTTACAGCCATTGGGGGGTCGATCCGCGCAGCATCGCGCGCGCGGTGTGGAGCAATGTCACGGGCGGGCGGACGCAGGGCGGCAGCACGATCACCCAGCAGCTGGCCAAATTCACCTTCCTGACCCCGAAACGCACCCTTGGCCGCAAGGCGCGCGAGGCGCTGATCGCCTTCTGGCTCGAAGCGTGGCTGACCAAGGACGAGATCCTCGAACGCTATCTGGCGTCACCTCAAGGTTTGTGCGCCAGACAACGATTTGGCAGACATAATGCGAACATCGGCTAATTAGCGAGCTTGAGGCGCGACATGGGATCGTTGAGCTGGCGGAATTCACCGCCAGGCGGACGCTCCGCCTGCCCTCAAAGGCAGCCGCCGGGCAGGCTACGCCGCGGGGTACGATGCTACTGACATGGCCAAGCCTTCGCTAACGAGCGTTCAGCTCCGGCCACCATATGAACACTCATAAAATAGCTATTCTGCTCCGCCCAGCGTAAATATGCCGCGCGCAGCGCCGATCGGTCATAGCGTGGAGCGCGGCATTCCGCTTTTCGCGCGACGATCATCATGTCGAGCACGCCTTGGAGGTAAGCGCCGCATCGCGGCTCATTCGCTTGACAGCTTACGAACAACGCCGAGCCCGTCGCCGACGCGGGTTCGGTTTGGCCGATCGCACTATCAGGCAGGGCGGCCAAAGCGGCGCATAACAATATCCATCGCCTTGGCCGCATTTTCGTCTCCTATTCCGCAGTATCATTTCGGAAGGGGCGCACGGCCCTCGACGGCCGGCGCCCCGTGCTGATCCATCATTCGCGGCCGAGCACCTGGCCTTCGGGCGTGACGAACAGTTCGATCGTCTTTCCGTCGCTGTTCTTGCCCTTGATTTCATAGAGCGTGCTTCCGTCCGCCTTTCGGGTGACTTGCTCCGCTTTGCTTATTGACGCGAGTTGCGCGCGTGCCGCGTTCATCGCGGCCTCGGGCACCTGAGCAAGCGGGATGTCTCGTTCGCTGTGCTTGCCGATTATCCGGTTTTCGTTCGCCTCGTGGTTTTGCGCGATCGCCACGCCCGCGATCGCCAGCGCGGCCGCGCCCACGCCTGCGACAACAGTGAGAGTTCGTTTGCTAGCCATGTTCCATTCCACTTCCTGCATAAGGGCCGTGGGGTCGGGCGGGCGGCGGTTACGGCCCAATGAGCCGTCGTCCGAGTTCAACTCCTCTGATTGTTCATCCTGTCGAGCGCCGCGCGCAGCCCACGGGCGAGCTTGGCTGCGTCGTCGTTGGCCCAGAAGTGCATGAAGAACAGCCGCGGCTCGTCGTTTAGCATATGATTATGCAGCGCCGTGACCTCGATCCCGTTCGTCCGCAGCACGCGCAGGACCGGATCGACCTCGTTTGCGACAAGTACGAAATCGCCGGTGATGGCGGCTCGGCCGTCCCCGGTTGGCTGAAAGTTGATCGCGGTCGCCGTGCCCATCGTCGGCGGAGTCTCCATATCGCCGTCCATCAGCCGCTCGGCGCGCGGAAAGCTGTATTGGAGGATGCCACCGGCCGTCTTGCCCTCACCGCCCATCAACCGGTTGAGCGCGGCCACATCGAGGTCGAGCCGCGATGCGGCTGCGCTGGCCGAAGGCGATTGCGGCGCGGCGAGCGGGGTCCGACTGGCTGATAGCGCTTGCCGGAGCGCGGCCGCGAGCTTCACCGGGTCGCCGTGGCCGGCAATGTGCATGTACATGGTCGCAGGCGAAGAGCGGAGCAGGTGATTGTGGAGCGCGGTGATCGTAAAACCGCTTGCGAGCAGGCGGCTCAAAACGGGGTTCACCTCGTCGTGGGTCAGCACGAGATCGCCCATCACCATCGCCTCGTCGCCCATCGGCTGAAACGCCGCCCAAGAGCCGAGCGCGAGGGAGGGCTTGATCGTCACCCCATCCAGCGTGACGCTCAGGTCCGAACGCGGGAAGCTGTAGCGGTGAACGCCCCCCGGCTGTTCGGCCCCCGCTCGTCCTATCGCCCGGTCGACAGCCGACCAGTCCGGCGCTGCCCATGCCGGGCTTGCCAGCAGGAGGCTGGCGAATCCCAAGGCGATGGTCTTTTTCAGCATAATTGATCCTTCATCAGCGCACTCGACACGGAAAGCCTCACGTCATGCGAGCGCGCCGCCGGCGAGCCGCGACATTGCGCTCCGGTTTCTTTCTTCGGGATAAGCAGTCCTATGCTCATGAGGCTTGTGATGCAACCCTTACACTTGTAGGCTAGTGACGATACAACTATGACAAACACACAAGCTTCCCCTTGGTTGCTCCTGATCCCGCAGCTTCCGGCTAAGCCTGCCTATTTGCGGGTGAAGGTCTGGCGGCGTTTGCAGGCGATCGGGGCCGCGCCGCTCAAGAACGCCGTCCATGCGCTCCCCAATCGCGAGGACACGCGCGCGCTGTTCGAAGAACTGCATCGCGAGATCACCGAAAATGGCGGCGAGGCGCTGATCCTCGAAGCGCGCCTTGTCGGCGGCATGGGCGATGCGGAGCTGCGCGGAGTGTTCGACGCTGCGCGTGACGCCGACTATGAGGAGTTGGCACGCGAGGCGCGCGCGCTGTGTGAGGGCGAGTATGTCGCGGCGGCGGATGTGGGCCGCCTGCGCAAACGCCTGAACGAGGTCGCCGCGATCGACTTTTTCGGTGCGCATGGTCGGCAGGCGGCACAGGCCGCCATCACCGAGGCGGACCGCCGCTCTCACCAACATCCCGATGTGAGCGGCCCCGGTGCGCCCGAGCTGACCCCGGCGGAGCTAAAGCGCCGCGTTTGGGTGACGCGCCGCCATGTCCATGTCGATCGCATCGCGTCCGCCTGGCTCATTCGCCGCTTCATCGACCCCGAGGCGAGCTTCAAGTTCGTCGAGGGCAAAGGATATGTGCCGGAGCCTGACGAACTGAGGTTCGACATGGCGGACGCTGAGTTCACCCACGAAGGCGACCGCTGCTCCTTCGAGACCTTGGTGTTCCTCACCGGTCTCGAGACCGACCCCGCGCTGCGGGCGCTCGGCGAAATTGTTCACGACCTTGATATTGCCGATGCTCGGTTCGAGCGCCCGGAAACTCCGGGAGTGAGCGCGCTTATCGCCGGCATCTGTGCCGGCACCGACGACGACGAGGAGCGGATCGCGCGCGGATCGACCGCGCTCGACGGATTCTATGCTCACTTCACCCGGCGAAAAGAGGACTAAAGATGGAGGCCAGCGCACGCGCTGAAATCGCAGTCGAGACGCTGCACGAGCACGGCATCAGCTTTGGCGAGGCGGTGCGCGTCTGGATCAGGGTCGCGCTGCTCAGCTTCGGCGGACCGGCGGGCCAGATAGCGGTGATGCATCGCATCCTGGTCGAGGAGAAGCGCTGGATCGGCGAGGAGCGGTTCCTCCACGCGCTCAACTATTGCATGCTGCTGCCCGGCCCTGAAGCGCAACAGCTAGCTGTCTATATTGGCTGGTTGCTCCATAAGACCAAGGGCGGCCTGGTCGCGGGCGCGCTATTCGTGCTGCCCGGCTTCCTCGCGATTTTAGGGCTCAGCTATGTCTATGTGCTGCTCGGCGAAGTGGCGCTGGTCGAGGGATTGTTCTTCGGATTGAAGGCCGCCGTGCTGGCGGTGGTGCTACAGGCGGTGGTCCGGGTGGGTTCGCGTGCCTTGAAGAACAACGTCATGCGCGGTTTTGCCGCGCTGGCGTTCGTCGCGATCTTCGTGCTCGACGTGCCCTTCCCGCTGATCGTGCTTGCCGCCGCGCTGATCGGCTTCTTCGGTGGCCGCGCTGGTTACGCCGCATTCAAGGGCGGCGGCGGTCATGGTCCCGCCGGCGCTGAGATAATCCACGACCGCGACACCGCTCTTGGCGAGGGCCTTCCCGACCATGCCCGGCCGAACCTCTCTTGGTCGCTGCGCATCTCCGGCGTCCTGCTGCTGCTCTGGCTCGGGCCGGTCGCAGCGCTGCTGTTCGCGTTCGGCCCCGACGACGTGTTCAGCCGCATCGCCACCTTCTTCAGCCAGATGGCGGTGGTGACCTTCGGCGGCGCCTATGCGGTGCTCGCCTATGTCGCGCAGGAGGCAGTCGAGACCTATGGCTGGCTCCAGCCCGGCGAGATGCTCGACGGGCTCGGCATGGCCGAGACCACGCCCGGGCCGCTGATCATGGTGACGCAGTTCGTCGGCTTCCTCGCGGCCTTCCGCGAAGCGACCGGGCTGCCGCCGCTCGTCGCCGCGACCTTCGGCGCAATCCTCACCACCTGGGTTACCTTCCTGCCATGCTTCCTGTGGATCTTCGCCGGCGCGCCATTCATCGAGCGGCTGCGCGGCAACCGCGCATTGTCGGCCGCGCTTTCGGCGATCACCGCCGCAGTGGTCGGCGTGATCCTCAATCTGGCGGTCTGGTTTGGTATCCACACTCTGTTCGAGCAAGTCCGCGAAGTGCCGTTCGCAGCCGGCACCATCGATCTCCCAGTCCTAACGTCCGTCAACTGGCCGGCGCTGGCGCTCGCGGTGGGTGCGATACTCGCCATGTTCCGGTTCAAGGCCGGCATGCTGCCGGTGCTCGGCGTCTGCTCGGTCCTCGGGGCCGCATATGTAATGATCATCTGAAGGAGTGACGCGTGACGATCGACCATCTTTCCCGACGCAGTGCAATCGCAACTCTTGGCATCGGAGCCGCCGCCATGACTATCAACGAAGCCTCTGCGCAGACGCCGGCCGCAGCGCCGGCGGCTGTCCCCGCCTTTGCCGGAAATCATCAGGTCAAGCCGCTCAGGTTCAATCCCGCCAGGCTTCACGGCCTCTCCGAAAGGCTGATCACATCGCACCACGAGAACAATTATGCGGGCTCGGTCAAGGCCCTGAATATGATCGAGACACGACTTGCCGCCGCGCTCGCTGACACGGACCTGCCGCCGGTGGTCTATGGCGGATTGAAGCGCGAGGAGCTGCACCGCACCGGCTCGGTCGTGCTCCATGAGGTCTATTTCGACGGGCTCGGCGGCAACGGCCAGGCAGCCGGTTCCATCCGCGACGCGCTGGGCGCGGCGTTCGGCTCGTTCGACCGCTGGGAAGCCGACTTCCGCCGTACCGGGATGAGCCTTGCCGGCGGATCGGGCTGGTGCGTGCTCGTCTACAATCTCCACACGCGCTCGCTGCACAACCATTGGGCGTGGGATCATATGCACGGTGCGATTGCCGGCGTGCCGCTGCTCGCGCTCGATATGTACGAGCACAGTTTCCACATGGATTACGGCACCGCCGCCGCCAAATATGTCGACGCCTTCTTCCGCAACATCGACTGGGAAGTGGTCGACCGGCGCTATGCCGCGGCTTTGCGCGGCGGCGGCTGAACCCGACCGCCGTGGCTTAACACCCACTGCTGCGCGACACCTGAGTTCGCGACCACAAAGGGGACAGGTCCGATGGGGAGATGCAACAATGACATCCGGCCCGAACATCGCTCTTCTTTGGCGTGGGCAAGCAGCCGAGTGGACGCATCGCTTTCATGAAGCCCGGCAGTGGCCGATAATGCAGGCCTTGCGGGCGCTCGGGGCGACCGCAAGGCCTGTACTGTACAGGGACGAGGCGGTTCGCGAGATTCGGGACGAGCTGCTGTCGTGCGACGCAGTGCTGGTCTGGGTGAATCCGTTGGACATTTCAGGCGACCGCTCGCAGCTCGATCCAATGCTGCGCGAAGTCGCGGGGTGCGGCGTTGTCGTCAGCGCGCATCCTGACGTGATCGCCAAAATCGGCGTCAAGGAAGTGCTCTACACAACGCGATCCATGGAATGGGGCAGCGATGTCGATCGATACGTGGACGCTGAAGGCCTTCGCGCTCGTTTCCCCGAACATCTTGCCGCAGGCCCGCGCGTGCTGAAGCCGAACTACGGCAACGGCGGCAGGAATGTATGGCGTGTCCAACTAGACGAAGCGGGAAACGCTCCGGCTTTGAAAACGTCGGTGAAAGTTCAAGAGGCCCGCCAAGGAAGCAAATCGGAGCGCATCAGCCTAGCCGAGTGCTTGGAAAGGTGGGTGCCGTTTCTAAACGACGGCGGCGTGCTGATCGATCAGGCTTATCAGCCGCAGTCGTCCGAGGGCATGGTCCGCTGCTACGTGTGCGGGCACCGAGTGGTTGGCTTTGGGCACAACCTGATCACTGCGCTGATGACGCCAACGGCCATTGATACAACGTCGTCAACCCCACAGCCGATGGGCCGCGCCATGTTCGGACCGGAGGTGACGCGCTTCGCAGCCTTACGGAAAGCGATGGAGGATCGCTGGATTCCAGAGATGCAAAGGTTGCTGTCGATCGTCGACCACGATCTTCCGCTTCTTTGGGACGCCGACTTCCTATTTCGCCCTGGTGAAGCCATCAGCGATGGCTCCTATGCGCTTTGCGAGATCAATGCTAGTTCGGTTGCACCATTTCCGCCAAGCGCCGTCCAGCCAGTCGCCGCAGCGGCAATCGGTCGCGCTCTTGCCATTCGTTTGACGAAGGATACCTCCAATCCTCATTGATATGATTCAAGCAATTCAAGAGACGTGACATTGGTCGTATCAATCAGACAAGCCTAAGGGTGAGCGAGGCTGGGTGAAACCGGCTCAGGTGGCAGCGCGGAGATACTGGTAGAGGGTTTCGCGACTGATCCCCAGGTCACGGGCGATGACGGCCTTGCGCTCGCCGTCATCAACACGGCGGTGCAGCTCGGCGACCATTTCGTCGGAGAGGGAACGTTTCCGCCCGCGATAAGCACCGCGTTGTCTGGCGACCGCAATGCCTTCGCGCTGCCGCTCCCGGATCAGGGCGCGCTCGAATTCGGCGAACGCACCCATGACCGAGAGCATCAGGTTGGCCATCGGGGAATCCTCGCCCGAGAAGGCCAGGCTTTCCTTCACGAACTCGATCCGGACGCCTCTTTTGGTGAGGGACTGAACCAGTTTGCGCAGATCGTCGAGATTACGCGCCAATCGATCCATGCTGTGGACCACGACGGTGTCACCCTCGCGGGCGAAGGCGAGCATGGCATCGAGTTCGGGGCGGTTGATGTCCTTGCCCGATGCCTTGTCGGTGAAAATCCGGTCGAGCGACTGCCCGTCCAACTGGCGATCGACATTCTGATCGAATGTGCTCACCCGGACGTAACCGATCCTCTGGCCTTTCATCGCCGCCTCCGGTCAAAATGTCAGGTTGAATTCTATGACACGGCGGAACATGCGTCAATAAATGCTTGCCATAACCCTATCCTGACAGAAACCGCCGCTGCATCCTGACGTCCGGTTAGGCTATACTCCAGATTGACGCTAGCCTGTCGCTCTCGACTCGGGATGGAGGCAGGATGGCGCGGCGGCGATTATTGACCGGAGAAGAAAGGCGTCGCCTGTTCGATATCCCCCATGACGAAACCGCGATCGTCGGCCACTATACCCTTGCCGCCGAGGATCTCGAACTGGTCGGTCGCCGCTATCGCCCTGCCAACCGCCTCGGTCTGGCAACGCAGATCGCGCTTATGCGGCATCCCGGCTTCGGTTTGCAGCCCGACGTCGACGTCCCCGATGCGGTCCTTCACTATCTCGCCGCCCAGCTCTTCGTCGATGTTGATGCGTTCGCCGACTATGGCCAGCGCGCGCAAACACGTAACGATCATGCCGACATTGCGGCACGGCATCTGGGGCTACACCCTTTTCGGCGAGGGGATATACCGCTCGCGCTCGATCTCGCCGCAAGAGCTGCGGAGCGGACCGATCGGGGCGAACCTATTGTCCGCGCATTGATGGAGGGGCTGAAGCAGGAACGCTTCATTCTTCCATCGGCAGACACGCTCGAACGTGCGGGCCTCGCCGGCAGGGCACGCGCCCGCAAAGCCGCGGCGGCGCTCATTGTCGAAAGCCTGGGTCATGCCGAACTGGCGCGGATCGATGATCTGATCGTCAACAACAGCGACTTCGGCATGACGCCGCTGGCCTGGCTGCGCAATTTCGAGGAAGCGCCCACCACGGCGAACATCAACGGGCTGCTGGAACGGCTACGCTATGTGCGCGGAATCGGCATCGACCCGGCGATCGGCGCGAAAATCCCCGACTTCCGGTTCGCGCAGTTCATGCGCGAAGGTGGCGTTGCGCCGGCGTTCCTGCTCTCCGATTATAGCCTTAACAGGCGCCGCGCGACGCTGATCGCGGCGGTCATCGACCTCGATGCCAGGCTCGCCGATGGTGCGATCCAGATGTTCGACAGGCTTGTCGGAAGCCTGTTCACACGGGCGCGGCGCGGGCGGGAAAGGCGCTATCAGGACAGCATCCGCTCGGTCGGCGAACTTATGCGGCTGTTCGGCGCGACGATCGCCGCGCTGGGAGAGGCGGTCGAACATGGCGGTAATCCGCTCGAACTGATCGACGAAGCGGTAGGCTGGCACAGACTGGTCGCAGCCAAATCGCAGGTCGATGCGCTGGCCGAGCTGGCGGGCGAAGATGCGCTTGTCGCGGCGACTGGTCGCTATGCGACGCTGCGGCGGTTCAGCCCGGCTTTCCTCGATACATTCACGTTCAAGGCATCGGGGAGCGGATCGCAACTGGTCAAGGCCATCGAGGTCATCCGCGATACCAATGCCCGCAAGGCCCGCAGCCTGCCCGAGGGCGTTCCGCTCCCATTCGCCAACCGGCAGTGGAAGCGCCTCATCACCGAAGGTGGCCAGGTCGATCGCCGGCGATACGAGACGGCCATCATGGCCACGCTGCGCGATCGGTTGCGCGCCGGCGACATATGGGTCGAAGGAACCCGCAATTATCGCCGCTTCGACACCTATTTGCTGAGTCGACGCGATGCCGATAAGGTGGCCGACAGCCTGCCATTCCAGACCGATGCGGCCGCCTATCTGGAGGAGCGGGCAAGGACGCTCGACTGGCGGCTGCGCCGTTTCGCCAAGCAACTCAAGGCGAACAGGCTCGCGGGCGTGGCGCTCGAACGCGACCGGCTCAAGCTGCAACCCATGCCGGCGATCACTCCACCCGAGGCGGAGGCTCTCGATCGCAGGCTCGACGCCTTGCTTCCGCGCGTGCGGATCACCGAACTCCTGGTCGAGGTGGCCGAGCGCACCGGGTTCCTGAGCGCATTTCGCGATCTTCGGTCCGGCAAGGAGCATGACAACCCGCACGCGATCCTCGCCGCCATTCTCGCTGATGGATCGAATCTGGGTCTAGAGCGCATGGCCAACGCCAGCGACGGGGTGAGCTACGCCCAGCTTGCCTGGACCCACAACTGGTATTTGTCGCCCGAAAACTATCAGGCCGCGTTGGGGATGATCGTTGCCGCGCACCATGATCTTCCTTTCACGCGCCATTGGGGAGCCGGCACTAGTTCATCCTCCGATGGGCAGTTCTTCCGCTCGGGCCGCAACCGATCGGCGGCGGCCGACATCAATGCGAAATATGGCAGCGAGCCGGGCCTGAAGATCTACTCCCACCTGTCCGATCATTTTGCCTCGTTCGGATCGCGGATCATGTCGGCCACCGCCGGCGAGGCCCCCTACGTGCTGGATGGCCTGATGCTCGGCGCCGGCGCGCTACCGCTGCATGAGCATTACACTGATACCGGCGGCGCGACGGACCATGTCTTTGCCCTTTGCCATCTTCTCGGCTTCCGGTTCGTGCCCCGTCTGCGCGACATCGCCGACCGGAAACTCGGCTCGATCGCCGCGCCTTCGACCTACAAAGGCATCGAAAGCCTCATGGGCCGCACGATCAAGACGGCGGCGATCGAAGCCGATTGGGATGACATCGTCAGGATCGTCGCCTCCATTAAGGAAGGAGCCGTTGCGCCCTCCGCGATCCTGCGCAAGCTGGCCGCCTACAAGCGCCAGAACAGGCTGGATTTTGCGCTGGCCGAACTCGGCCGCATCGAGCGGACGCTATTTGCGCTCGACTGGCTTGAACAGCCCGACTTGCGTCGCGCCTGCCAGGCCGGCCTCAATAAAGGCGAAGCACGTCATACCCTTGCCGCCGCGATCTACACCAACCGACAGGGGCGGTTCACCGATCGCTCGATCGAGAATCAGGAATATCGGGCATCGGGCCTCAATCTGCTGATCGCGGCGATTTCTTACTGGAACACCGTCTATATGGACAGGGCCGCCCAGCATCTCCAATCATCCGGCGGCACCTTCGATGATGCGCTGCTTGCCCATCTCTCGCCGATGGGCTGGGTGCATATCAGTTTGACCGGCGACTATCTGTGGCAAAGGGCAAACCGGCTCTCCCCTGGCGAGTTCCGCACCCTCAACGATCCCATGGCCCGCCTCAAACTCGTGGCATAGCCAGTGTTCTCATTATGTCCGCCAAATCGTTGTCTGGCGCACAAACCTTGAGGTGACGCCAATAGGGCAGGAGCTTCGGCCCAAACGAAACCCGATCGATGGATGCCGTAGACATCATTCGCGTCGGCCGAGACCTGCGCGTTCTGACAAGCATCGGCTGTTTCTTGCTTCACCCTGTCGGCATCAGGCGTGGTTCGAACGTCATCAGGTTCCCGTCGGCAAGCGCTCTCTGCCAAGCCGTATACAGATTCAAGAGCTTCTTCAGGGCTGTATTGATGGTGGCCATCCCGGCGCACCCTAGTGTCCCCGGAAGGTGTCAGCGACGCAATGTCGTCGAGCGATATGCGCTCTGACAACCGATCAAGCAGCCGGGTCGCGACCTCGGCGAGGCGGCCGAGCACTGCGATCGCGTCCATGGATCCTTTCCGCCTCTGGTATGTGCGCCGCGCCGCAGCGATCGCATCGAGCTTCTTTCTGGCCTTGTCAGCCCAGAGGTGGCCCTGCTCGAACGGCCGCAGCAGCCGGTAGGCGCTGCTTGTTGCCTTTCGAATTTGGTTGGGCAGGATCAGGTTCTGCTCGGCTAAAGCCTTCTCGGTGGCGGCCAGTTGTGTGAGGTAATCCTCAAGGAGGAGTAGCGGCGCCAGCGACCATCCTGATGCGTCGGAGCGATCCTGGCTGTCTCGTGACCCAAGAAATCGCTTGCCGTTGCCGGCGAGGCAATGGGGGATGATCAGGCCGTATTCGGCAAGGCGCCTGATGTTCTTGCGCGCGGCGGTCCATCCGATCCGGCATTTGAGATGGTCGTTCGAGGCGGCAATGAGCGGGCCGCAGCGGCTGTCCCAGTCGATATTCATGGCCGCGATGCTCGCGGCGGCATCGTAAAGATCGCGCCAGACGATTCTCGGAACATCGATCGTCACGGGCGGCATTCTCGCGAAGGTCTCGATGGTATCGAGCAGTTTGCGCCGACGCTGCCTGCCTGCGTTTTCGGTCCCGGTATGTTCGAACCCTCGCATCATCTTGTTGACGCGCGCTGCATGTCTTGCCCGATCTGCCGGGTCTTCCATGAAAGTGATCATGGTCAGCTGTTCAGTCTCGAGCATCCCCAGTTTTGGCAGACAGGCGCCGATCGCTGCTGGCCCTCCCCGGCGTCGGCTATTCACCTCCCAGGCTGCCTGATTCTGGACAATAGTCATCCCTTCGCTCCCTCAGTCCTGAGGTGCGGCACAGACAAAGAACATTGCCCGCAAAATTTGCGAAAAATGCTTGTAAGTTGTCAGGGAGCAGGTAGCTTGCCGGTGTCTCCCGCCACGCTTTGGCGCGGCAAATTACAGCTTCCTTCGAAAGGCCCGGGCGCTGCCCGGGTTTTTCATGTCTGCGTCGCTGACCTCCCTTTCATATGCACCAGGTGGTGCGGCGATCCCTGGCAGCGTTCGGGCGCGTTTCATCGCGCGCAGAAGCGCTTGTTTGCCATTCGGTCTGTTGCTAGAAAGCGAGGTGAACTTGGCGCTCTGGCAACAGGATGCGTTAAAGGGGGTCCCGTTGGCGCGGGGCCCCTTTCAATTTCAGAGCATCATCGGTTGTCCTTCTGATGTTTCAGGTGGCCTGACGCTCAGCGTTTGCGCCACGATCGCCGCGATGATCGCCTCCCGGGACAACAGATCATCCCTTTTGAGCTCGTCGATCATTTCGATCATGGCTGCTGGCAGCCAGATTTCGAGGGGGCGCAAACCATCCTGGCGGCGTCTGCGTCTTTGCTCTGCTTTCCGGTGCTGCGCCATATTTGCGCTTCGCTGTGCGGTACAGGACGTCTGCCCGTGACCAGTCACGCGGTTCGTCATGCAGCGCGGGCTCGTTTCGCCGTACAAGGCTCAAGCATACGCATGTTCAAAACCGCCGCCGTTATGCCGGCTTTCAAGTGACATGTGGTGTTTGGCGATGGCCGACGATGTCTTACGGGCGATCGTGTCACACAGGCTTTGACGAATGGTCTCGAACTGCCCTTCGCAGGCTGCGAGTTCGCTTGGTAGCCGGGCGGCCAGTGCGACAGCAACCAAGGCGGTCGTCTCGCAGCATGGGTCTTCGTAGGAGCTGGCGCTTTCATAGCACAGCAGAACGAGGCCTGCGCGGATAGGGTCGATTTTGAGGTGGAGCAGGACGCGTTGGAATTCGTCGATTGTAAGATTTCCATCTTCGACCTTGTCGAAGAACTTCTTCCGCCGACTCTCTTTGATCACGCCTTCATCGGTCAGTTTGCGCAAGCTTGTGTTCTGCAACCTCATCTGTTCCTTGATGAGCGCTGCATACAGTTGGTTTACGCTGTGAGCTCTGCTGGCGACTCCATCTTCTGTCCCTTCGCACATGCGTGCCTCCACGATCCCATGTATTCCACTCCATGCAGTTTCATAGTTTGACTTTGTCCATTTGCATTTTGCAAGCGGAAAATTCGCCTTCTGCTACTAACATTGCGCAGAAAATCAGTGTTTCGCGCACCCCGCAATGAGCCTTGGTAGCGGCGTTCAGCTCGCCTTTCAGCCGCTCGACCGCCGCATTGTCCTTGGAATTGAGACGGACATAGATCCGAACGGGTCCGTCCACAGGAAGCAGGGTCTCCAGCGCTGCGGAATGTCCATCTTTGAGAGCTGGGTACCGCTCCAGCGCATGGAGAATGACGTCTTTGAACGTCACAAAGCGCGTCTGCTCGAGGCTGAGTGCTGCGATGGCCCTGACGATATCTTCGAAGGCGTGTGCGCTGATGGAAATCTCGTGGGCTACATACGTGTTCTTGCTCAATTCGATCTCCTTTCTCTCGATGTGGCAGCGTCTGAACTTGTCATCCTGCAACTGCGCGGTTTCCGGGTCATCCTTTTTGCGCATTTTTACCCGTGGGGCGGATTCGTCTCCACCTTGGGGCTGATTTTCGCCCGCTGTGGGGCACAAACATCCCCGGTGTGGGTCGCAAATTGGACCACGGTGGGAAATTCTCATTCCCAGTCTGGGAGCGAATCGAATCCTGGGCGGGGTTCAATTCTGCCCCAATCTCTCATTTCCTTAGAAATCCTGACACTTCGGTGTTGAGAAATGGTTCCTCCCGGGCGGACTTTGGCTGTGGCGGCAGACGCCAGCATCCAACCGAAAGGGAAATCTCAATGACAAGTCTCGATCTGAAGAATCGCAGCGGCACGCTTGCTGTTGCGATTGCGGCGCTCGCGGCCGCCAGCGTGTTCGGCGCTGATGCCGCAATGGCGGGGGCCGACACGACCTTCAACACCGCTCTCGCCCAGTTCACCGGCTTCCTTGAAGGCTCCGGGGGCCGGATCATCACCGTGCTCTCGCTCGCCGGCGGGATCGTGGCGCTTGCGTCGGGCCGCTTCTCGCTCGGTCAGGTCGCAATCCCTGTGGGCGTCGGCGTCGGCGCCGGGACCGGCATTCCGATCGTCACCGCCTCGGTTACCGGCACGGTCTGAACGCTGCGCCCTCGCTTCATGATGGCAAGGGTACCGCAGTTCACCTTTTGGGCTGCCGCTCCTTGTCCTCCCTTTGGCGGAGTTGATCCTTGGACCAGTATTCGATCCCAAAACATCTCGACGATCCAGAACTGATCGGGTTCTGGACCCTCGATGAATTCCTGGTGATGGTCATACCCTTCACCTGGGGCATCCTCGCTCAGCACGTTGTCATCGGGCTCCTTTTGGCCCTGGCTGCGTGGTTCGGCTATCGCAAAGTCAAAGCTGGGCGGTCGATGCATTGGGTCCTGCATTTTGCCTATTGGCATTTGCCGGGAGAATTCTTCGGTCTGAAGGTCGCTCCGCCATCTCATCTTCGTGTGATGGCGGGCTGATATGGAAATCTCTTTTGCTCATGAGGCGTCGCAGCGGACCCTCAAGCAGCGCAACCTGCTTGCGCTCATCTGTGTCGTGCTCGGCATTCTCGTGGTGGTTATGTTCACCGCGGCATCGACGCGGGACCGCGAGGTCGTGCTGCAGCCCATCCTGCCCAGCCAGATGACGCTGAGCTCTGCGGCGCTCACGCCTGAATATCTTGAGGCCGTGACGCGCGATACCGCGCAGCTCGCGCTCAACCGCTCGCCCGAAACACTCCAGTACTGGCTTGATGGCATTGTTGCCATTTCCGCGCCGGAGGCGCGCGGGGCTCTCAAGGCCAAGCTCCTGCGGATCGTGGCTGAGCAGGAGGGGTCGCAGGTGACCCAGTTTGTCACGATCAACTGGATCCGCACCGATCCGGAAAACCTCACCAGCCAGGTGGGCGGAGTCCTTCATACCATCGTCGGATCCAAGGACGTGCGCCGCGAGCACAAGATCTTCGAATTTCACTGGACCTACACCGGCGTGTCGCTGCGCCTGAAGGGGTTTGGTGTCGTCGTTAAGAAGGAAGGAGCCAACCAATGACCTTCTCTGTCTCGACGCTTTGCCTTGCCTCGGGCGCGCCGCTGCTTTTCCGCATCGACAGCCATCTTCTTCGCGGGCTTGGCGCTGCACTTTTAACTGTCGGATTCGTCATGGCGGCCACGCCAGCTTTTGCTGACGAAAACATCCTCGCCGTCGATAATGGAGAGGTTCGCTGCCGGGCATCCAAGGCCGACCTGACGCGCATTTCGCTGAAGGATGACCGGTTCGTGTCGGTATCCCGAGTGCAAACTGGCGTCGAGGGTCAAGACTTCTCGATCGTCCATGAACCGACCCGCGGCGATATCTACATCTCGGTCCCCGAAGCTTATTCGAAGCCGAACATCTCCTTCTTCGGGACAACGCAAAAGGGCCTTGTCTACAAGTTCGACTGCCAGATTGGCGGTGACAGTGCGGTGCAGGTTTTTGTGGCGAATGCCGATATCGAAAATCCTTCCGCCAAGCCTGAGGTCCTTACAGCATCGGGTTCGTTGCAGGATCGCGCTGTCGGGCTCGTCAGGGCGATGTTCGAACAGCGCCCGGTGACCGGCTTCGAGATCCGCGATGCGGCCCGTGCCCCGGTCAACGTCGGCGATATGAAGGTCCAGCTCCTCACCGAGTACCGCAGCCCGACGATGACCGGGAAGGTCCTGCGCATCGAGAATGCCAGCTCCTCACCGATCGCGCTTCGCGAAGAACTCATCGCCGGGGACGGTGCAATCGCCGTCACAATTTCCAACCCCAACCTCGCAAGCGGGCAGGCGACTGCTGCTTACGTGGTCGTGCCTGCAGGAAGGTAAGCCTCATGGATTTTCTCAAGCGCAAGCCCAAGGATCTGGATGGCGCCGAGGCCGATGGCCGCGATGCGGTCGATGAAACGGGCTCGATCATCGACAATGACAAGGCACAGAAGCGGCAGAGAATGCTGTTTTTCGGGCTCGGTGGTGTCGCTGTCGTGGCTTCGACCATGTATGTCTTGCGGACCGAAACCGTGGTCGAAGAGGCAACCAAGCCTGGGCACGAGACCGAGGTGTCAACCGATGCCCTGATGAACCGCCAGCGCGTCGATCAGGAGTGGATGGCCATCTACGAGGGTCAGGTTAACTCCCAGGATCAGCGTCTCAAGGGCGTCGAAGCGCAGGCTGGCCAAGTTGCGCAGTTGCAAAGCGAGATTCAGGCTCTGCGCGGTGAAAATGCCGCGATGGCGCGCGACGGGCAGCAGGTGCTCGAGGCCTATGAGCGTGAGAACCAGCAACTGCGCCAGCAGGTCACCAGGGGCAACCCCCGACCGACTGCCCCCGGGCCGGTCGCGGCTGCCCGTGAGATGGGCGTGCCTTCGCCAGCTGCGTCCGGCGTACCTTCCGCCACATTGCCCCGCCGCGGCAACGACGTGCAGATGGTGTCTTTCGCGCAAGCGGGCGGGACGGGCTCGCGCATTGATCCGGCCAAGGCCCCTGCGGTTTACACCGACTCCCCGAACTACCTCCCGCCCAACTCGATCGCGAATGCCACCGTGGTGGTCGGTGTTGATGCGACGACGAATACCCGCAGCCAGAGTGACCCGCTGCCGGTTCTTCTGCGTATCACGGGGCCGGCGCGCTCGGTCTATGGTGACGGCAAGCTGCTCGCGACCCGCGTGCAGGGCTGCATGGTCAATGGTGCGGCCTATGGCGATCTCTCCAGCGAGAAGGTCTATGTGAAGCTGCAGCGCATGACCTGTGCGCAGCCCGGCGGGCGCTTTGCGGTGTCAGAGGTCAAGGGCTTTATTGCCTTCGGCGGCAAAGTCGGCGTTCGCGGACGGGTTGTCAGCCGTGAAGGTTCGCTGACCACGCAAGCGTTTCTCGCAGGGCTGGTGAGCGGGGTGGGCAACGCCTTTCAGGGTGCCAACCAGATCCCCCGGATTTCCCAAGATCCCGTGCTCCCGTCAGCTTCCGATGTCGGCATTCAGGCGATTGGCGGCGGCGCGGCGAACGCCGGGAACACTCTCTCCGATTATCTGATCGAACGGGCCGAGCAATATCAGCCGGTCGTCGAGATGCCCACCGGTGCTGCGGTCGAGGTCGTGTTCCTCGACGGCACCTTCATCAGGAATTGAGGCCCGTCATGGAATTCAAATGGACCACATGGAAGGTGGCAGGGGCCGCCCTCGCGCTCACTGGCTCCCTCGCTGCAATTGCAGCAGCCGCTCATGCCGCGGCGGCAGACGACGCTGCGACGATCAAGGCAGCGCTGGTCAAACGTCTCCCCAAGACCGAGATCACCACGATCGACTGCGACAAGATCGAGGGCGTTTGTGAAGTTCTGGCACGCCAGAACCTCTTCTACATCGACCGCTCGGCGCGCTACCTCATCATTGGCCGTGTCTACGACATGGAGACGAAGCAGGATCTCACAGCTGCCCGGTTGCTCGAGATGAACCCGGACATGCTGGTTGGGGCGGGGGGCGCTGGCGAGAGTCAGGAGGGCGCGGCCGAACCAACACAGGCACGTCAGGCAGGGGCGGGCGACGCGGGGCCACTGCCACGTATTGATCCCGCAGCGCTGGCAGCTCTGCCCTCGAGCGGCAGCGTCGTGATGGGCAAGGGTGGCCGGACACTCACCGTCTTCAGCGATTTTCGGTGCGGGTACTGCAAACGCCTCCACGAAACCCTCGCGACGCTCGACGTCAAGGTCGTTGAGCGACCGATTTCGGTGCTCGGCACCCGTCCAATCTCAGAGGCGGTCATCTGTGCGAGCGACAAGCGCCGCGCGGTGAACGAAGCCTATGACGGAGGCGCGATCACGAGCGGTCGGCGCTGCGACACCTCGGGCCTTGATGCCAATGAGGCCTTTGCGAGGAAGCATGGTTTCACCGGTACCCCTGTCATTGTGCGCGACGATGGCGCTGTCCTTCACGGCTTCCGCCCTCGCGAATTCCTCGAAACCTGGCTGAAGGAGAAGGTGTCATGAACACCAAAGGCGCAATGGCAATCGTGGCTGTGACGTTCTCCCTGTCGGCCTGTACGACGCTCGGTACCAACGTCAGCGGCAAGTTTCGCTGCGAGGCTGCAGACGGTATCTGCGCGCCTTCGCTGGTGATCGATGACAGCGCAATTGCGCGGATCGAGGAAACGACCTCGGCGGATCTTCTCAACCCTGCGGGTCCATTCCGGATGGACGACGGGATCTCCGCTCCTGTGCGCGGCCCGTTGCTCGGTTCCGAAGCACTCGTTGCGCGTTCGTCGCCGAGTTACGAGCTGTCGGTCGTGTTTCCGGGCTACACGGATGCCGCAGGCACAGCCCATGCCCGCATCGCGGTGCCAGTTAAGGCGATGCTCCCGGGCCGGGGGGATGCTCTCGAGACAATTGCGCTACGAGGTGCAAAGCCTGCGCGTGCTCAGGGGCTGTTGGCGGCCGCCGAGAGCGCACCGCAGTTTATGGCGATTGCCCCTGGCATCTTGGATGACGGTCAGCCGGGTTCTGTGGGCGCTGAGACTGCCATGGCGTCCAATCTTTCAAAGACCCCAGCGCCTATCCAGCAGGCCCCGGCCCAGCAAGCGGCTTCCCAGCCTGCCAACCCGATCGCTGAGATCGAGGCGAAGGTCTCCGAGCGTCTTGCATCACAGCAGCGATTGCCGAGGCGCGAGGCTGCCTCATTCCCTGCAACGCCGGAGTAACGCGCCATGCTGCAGGCCCTCACCAACATCATCGATCTGGTAACCGGCGATGCTCGCAAGCCTGAGCAGAACGCCCGGCCTGCCAGTGTGCCAATGCTGTCGCATTTCCTCGGATATCGCTCGTTCGATGAGGACAAGCGTATCTTTCATCAGGTCCGCTCGAAGGGTTTCATCATCGAGCTCGCCCCGCTTGTCGGTGCAAACGACCGGGTCAATGATGTGATCGGGTCGCTGTTTTCCGACATTCTTCTGCCCGGCACCAAGTTCTCGGTCACGAACTATTCGAGCCCGCGCGTTGCCGAGAAACTGCAGACCTGGGCGTTGCCGCGCTACAAGGCTGCGGGGGTTTTCCAGACGCTCGCCCGCCACCGCGTCGACAAGTTGCGCAATGGAGCATGGTCCACGCTTGCCAGCGATGGCCCGTTCTTTGTGCGGAGCTTTCGCGTGTTGCTGGCAGTCGGGATAAGTGACGGTTCGGGCCTCTCGACCGATGACCTCCTGACCATGCGCGAGGGGATCATTTCTGCCCTCGATTCCATCGATGTCCCGGTCAAGGAATTCGCTCCGACCGACCTCATCCGCTTCTTCGATGAGGTCCTCGCCCCGTCCACTGGCGCTGGAGATGAAGTGCCGGGATACAACCGGTTCGATCCCATCAATGAGCAATGCATCAGGCGGGATCTTGTCACCCATGTCGGGCGTGACCGCCTCGTGCTTGAGGCACAGTCGTTGCGGCCAACCGGCTCATCAGTCGATGGCGTGCCCGAGTTGAAGGACTACGTGCCTGAGCGCTTCGATGTGCGCACCATGGCGGTGCGCAATTTTCCGGATCGCTGGGCACCCTGGGATAGCCAGAAGGTGATTGGGGACATCTTCAACCCCAAGCTCTCCCTGCCCTGTCCCGTCTTGCAGACAGCTTGTGGGGTGATCCCCAACCAAGAGTCTTCCGAAGCGAAGGCCGGCTACAAGTTCGTGCGCACCAGCTCGCTCGCGGAAGGCAAGGGCGTGAAGCTTGTGCCCAAGCTGCGTACCGAAGCGGCTGAGTGGCAGTTCGTGGCCGACCGGGTCAAGCAGGGCGAGAAGCTCGTGTCCTGCTACTACGTTGTCACGATCATCGCCCCGAAGGGCCGGGGCGAGCCCTGCGAGCGGACCCTGAAGGCTCTCTACAAGGCGAGCGGGTGGGATCTGATTGACGAGACCCATATCCAGCTGCCCGCTTTCATGGCGCACTTTCCGCTGCTGCTGGCTGACGGGCTCGACAGCGACCTCAAGCGGATGAAGCGCATGCGCACCATGCGCTCGGCGAACCTTGCCGCGATTGCGCCGATCCAGGGCGAATACATCGGCGGCAACATCCCGCACCTGCTCTTCATCGGACGCCGGGGTCAGCCACAATTCTGGTCACCCTTCCAGAACAGTGCCGGCAACCACAATGTCGCGATCTCCGGCAAGTCCGGCTCGGGCAAGTCGGTGCTGCTGCAGGACCTCACGGCAAGCTTTGCAGGGGTTGGGGCCAAGACCATCGTGATCGATGATGGCCGCAGCTTCGAGCATATGGCCAAGGCGCTTGGCGGGACATTCACCGAGTTCAAGCTGTCGTCGGGCATTTCGATCAACCCGTTTCGCATGATCGACGAGGCCCTTGCCGAAGGGGACGGCGACTATCTGGTCGACTGCCTTGCGATGCTCAAATCCATCGTGTCGCAGATGGCGCGCAACGAGACCCGGCTCAATGACACCGAACGCGGGCTTATCGACCAAGCAGTCAATCTTGTGTGGGACACCCATGGGCGGGACGGCACAATCGATCACGTGATGCAGGCCCTCAAGGGCCACGAGCATCCCTTCGCCTATGATCTGGCGACCTCGCTGCTGCCGTTCGCTGCAAAGGGAACCTACGGGAAGTTCTTCCTTGGCGATGCCAACCTTGATCTGTCGGCCGATCTTACCGTGTTTGAGCTCTCGGACCTTGCGACCCGGGTGGAGCTTCGCGGCGTTGTTCTGACCTCGATCATGTTCATTGCCTCTCAGGTTATGCGCCGGATGGACCGCGCGATCCCGAAACCGCTGATCATCGATGAGGCCTGGCAAATGCTAAAGGGCGGGGCGATGGCCGACTTCGTCGAGACCTATTCGCGCACCTGCCGCAAATATGGCGGTGCGCTGATCACCGCGACGCAGTCGATCCACGATTACTACAAGTCCGAAGGCTCGCGGGCGGCTCTCGAAAACTCCGACTGGTTCCTCATCCTCCAGCAGAAGGGCGAGACCATCTCGGATTTCCGCAATTCGGATCGGTTTGAGATGGACAACATGACCGAGGCTTTGCTGCGGTCACTGAAGCGCAACGGCACCGACTATTCGGACATCTTCATCCGGGGTCCAGAGACCGAATGCGTCGCTCGGCTCGTCCTCGACCGGTTCTCGGGCACGCTCTATTCATCGAGCCCGCATGTCTTCGCCCAGATCGAGGACTATGTGCA
The DNA here is from genome assembly GCF_001307295.1 of Sphingopyxis macrogoltabida. Lineage (NCBI taxonomy): Bacteria > Pseudomonadati > Pseudomonadota > Alphaproteobacteria > Sphingomonadales > Sphingopyxidaceae > Sphingopyxis > Sphingopyxis macrogoltabida. Next base: position 103,824 of record NZ_CP012701.1, read on the forward strand.
TCGTGGCTACCGGATGCCCGAAGCGATCGAGGCGGTGGCTTTCCCTGAAGATCATCGAGAGCCTGAAGGTCTTCCGATGAGGGAGGCTGCGGAATGAGCACGCCTTCTCGTCCTTTGGCCCGTCCCCTTGGCCGTTCCTTGATGCGTCACTCGGCCAGTGCGCGCCGCAAGCAGGCCGCTCAGGATCTTCTCGTTATTGCCCTTCGGTTCAGCGGTTGGCTTGCCACCAGCGCGCTTGCGACCCTCGGCATCGCCACGCTGTTCTTCCTTGTCCTTGGCGGCTTCACTTTCGAGGGCCTGATGCTCCAACTGGACAATCTCGCGTCGCGCTTCGTTGCAGCAGACGCTTCGAGACGCGGCCAGTTCGCGGTCATCAGCTTCGGCGTCATGCTCACGGGCTTTGTGCTGATCGCCTTCTTCCGCCGCGCGAGCCTGATTTCAGCCTTCCTTGTAGCCGGAGATGACCAATGACGGACCTTTTCGACCATATGGCGGCGCCCGCCACACCCGCCTCTGCCAAGGCCTCGCAGGTCAGAGATCGTAGCCGCTTTGCCGCGCTGTCGGCTCGCGAAATCCTCCTGTTCGCTGGCGCTGCGACGACCTTTGTCTGGGGGGCCTGGGTGACCAAGAGCGTTGCTGCACAGGGGTCAGGGCAGCAGGAATTCGTCCAGCTTCAGCTGCAGGGCATCATTGGGGAGTATCTTCAGGCACAGGCACGCTCGAACGCTGACGAGCAGACCGCAGCACGGCAAACTGCAGTTTTCATGGCAGCGCTGGATGAGACCGTCTCCGGCCTGTCGAGATCCGGGAAAGTCGTGCTCGTTCATGAGGCGATTGTGGGGGGCGAAGTTCCCGACGTTACGCAGAGCGTGAAGACTGCCGTTTACGCAAAGGTTCCGCGCCCCCAACCCGCCCAGGCGCTCGGCGCTGCTCCTCAGGGGCAGGCGGCCCGCGTTGAACAAGAGATGCAGGCCTTTATGGCTGCCAATCAGGGACGTCAGCGCGATGGCAAACCCTGATCCGCTCCTTCGTTCGGCTCAGCGCAAGGGGTTTGCTCGGCTTTTGTCGGACGGCGAGCCTCCTGCGACGACAGGCAGGACCAGACGCCTTTCGACCGGCGGCAGGCTTATGGCGATCGCTGCTGTCTGTCTCGTTGCAGGTGCCCTCAGCGCAGCTTCGAAGTGGAGCGAGAACCACGCGCTGATGATCAACGTGACGGACTCGCTCCCGAACTGGGCGTTCATGGTCGAAGCCAGGCGTTTTCCGGTGCGCGGGGACTATGTGGTTTTCCATCCCGGTCATGATCCCATTACGGTGAAGTATTTTGGGGCGAAGCCGGCGGCTTTCACCAAGATCGCTCTTGGTCTGCCAGGCGACACGGTGACGCGCATCGGCAATGATGTGCACGTCAACGGCAAGCGCGTGGCGACCATCAAACCTATGACGAAGCGCGGCGACCGTCTTGTCGCCGGCCCGCTCGGGGTTGTGCCGGAAGGCTGCATTTTTGCAGGAACTCCGCACAAGGACGGGTTCGACAGCCGCTATGCGCATATCGGCTTTGTGTGCCGCGATCGGCTTGTCGGCACCGGGCAGCCAATCCTGTGAGGGTCGCTTTCTCCTTCCTCGTTGCTGGCGGACTTGCGGTGTCAGCGACGGCTTCGAGCGGCGGGGCAGTGTCGGGGCAAAGCGTCGACCACGGGCAGATGGGCCAGACATGGTCCATTGCTGAGCCAGATCTCCTGAGCGTTATCAAGGCGCGGCTCGACCATGCGGCTGCGACCGGAAAACTCGATCAGATGAATCGCCAGTTCGCCGAGAAGGTGAAGGCGAGGGTGATGCGCCCGGTCCCGGTCTCCGGGATTTCGCCTGCGGAGGAGACCCGGAGTTGGGAGTTCGATCCTTCGATCCGGATCGACAAGGACATCCGTGATCACAAGGGGAACCTGATTGCTGTGGCGGGTCAGCGCGTCAATCCTCTTGCCGCCGCTGCGCTTAGCAAGAAACTTCTCTTTGTTGATGGTGATGACCCGGCAGAAGTCGAATGGGCGATGAAGCACGGGGGCGATGCGCGCGCCAAGATCATCTTCGTTGATGGCTCTCCCTTCGAGCTCATGAAGGTTCACCAGCGACGGTTCTACTTTGATCAGGACGGCCGTCTTACCAGCTATTTCGGGATACGCCGGACCCCGGCGCTGGTCGAGCAGCGCGGCGACGTCCTTATAGTCACTGAGCAAGCCATTGCGCGCAAGGGGAGGGGGGCATGAACTCCTGGCGCAATCTGGTTCCGGCTCCCCTTGCTGCCCCCGAAACGCGCGGGCTCAAGGCGGCACGTTTGCGCACGATGACAGGGCTCTTTCTGGTCGCTGCCCTCGTTGTTTCGTTCGGGGCACTTCGGGCGCTAATCGGCATCTTTGCTCTCGCATTGTTCGCAGGCGCTACGACCTTCGCTCTGGTTCAGGGGGTCCTTTGGGTCCGGGCCAAGAACGCGGCGGATGATGCCTGGCTGATGAGGGAGAGAGACGATGCGCTCTAGGCTCCTTGCGCTCCTCTTGGGCTTTGCGTCCCTGTTTATGGCGGCAACCGTGCTCGCCCCTCCGGTTCTGGCTCAGGGTCTTCCGAGCGGGCCTGGTCGGTGCTCAGGCAGCTTCGTCAATCCGGTGACCGATGTGTGCTGGGGCTGCATGTTCCCCTTATCGCTGGGGTCGCTCAAGATTTGGCCATCATCGCGTGCTGACACCGACAATCCGGATCTTCCGATCTGCGCCTGCGGCACGCCGGTGCCGCGCATCGGCCTGGCGATCGGGTTCTGGGAACCGGTCCGGCTGATTGATGTCTCGACCAAGCCTTGGTGCTTTCCGAACCTTGGCGGCATCAAGCTCGACCCCGGCTTTCCGATCGGTAACGGTTATGCCTCGGACGGCGCGCAGCTAGGGGGCCAGTCCCAGCGCACCGCCAAATACCACGTGCACTATTACATCTACCCGCTCCTGTACTGGCTCGAAGTGGTGACCGATTTCCTGTGTCTCGAGGCGAGCTCGTTCGACGTTGCCTATATGAGCGAGATCGATCCGCTTTGGCAGGACGACGAGCTGGCATCTCTCCTCAATCCCGAGGCCGCCCTTTTCACCTCAGTCATCGCACAGGCCGCGTGCTCGGCCGATTGCATCTCGGCAACGACCAGATTGCCAATGGACGAGCTGTTCTGGTGCTCTGGTTGCCAAGGTTCGATGTATCCGATGAACGGCAATGTTGGTGCCAATATCGGCATCAAGCAGTCAGCGCGGCTCGCGGCCGAGCGCATGGTCTACAAGCTCCACCGTCAGGGGCTCGCCTGGGGCACCAGTGGATCGAAAGCGCTGTGTTCCAAGTACATCATGCCGATCCTCAAGAAGAGCCAGTACCGGATGCAGCAGGTAAATCCGACGCCCATGGTGAGTGGCCGCGAAGCCTGTTCTCCGATTGGAGCGACCACGATCTTGCCCAAATCTGGGCAGGTCTATCCCGTCAAAGGCGAGGATGTCGGCTTCCTCCTCTGGCGCAAACGCAATTGTTGCATGCTGTGAGGTCGCGCCAATGAACCGCAGAGGACTCTTCCCCGCTCTCGCCGCCAGCCTGCTGCTTGGTGTGACCGCCGTCGTTGCTCAGGATTTGACGGACTTCGACCCGAAAGCGATCGAGGCGCGGGCCGATACACTCAAGGCCGACGCCCAGGCGCTCTTCGACTATGCGACCGCGAACGCGCAAACCCAAGGCGAAGAGGCGCAGACGGTTGTCGCGCAAGGCTATGAGGCCGTTGAAGGCCTGGATGTCTCGCAGATCGCCGGGAAAGATGGCCCAGTCGACTTCGACGAAATGGTGGCTGGCGCCAGGGCTGGCATGGCCCGCCCCAAGGGTGCGCCGCTGTTTGTGGCATTCGCCAGCCTGTCGATGCCCGAAGAGGCGCTTGCACAGATGATCGCCGACACGACCAGAGCAGGCGGCGTTGTCGTTTTCCGCGGCTTCTCTACCGGAAATCCGCAGACCTTCATCACCGGTATCCGCAAGGTTGTCGACCAGTCTGGCGCAAGCAATGTGGCAATCGATCCCCGGCTGTTTCGATCCTTCGGGGTCGACCGGGTTCCCACCTATGTGGCTCTCGCGACCGATTTCGAGCCCTGCGATCAGCTCGATTGTGTAACCACGCCGCCGCCGCATGATCGCATCTCAGGCAATACCAGTGTGGCTTATGTGCTCGAGACTTTCGCCGGGGCAAACGGGCCGGGCGCGCCAGTTGCCCGTCTCGCTCTTGCCAATCTGAGGGGGAAAAGGTGAATGGCCTGCGCACCCTTGCTGTCTCCCTTGCGCTTGCGGCATGCGGTCATCTTGCGCACGCCCAGATGGCGGCCAGTGATGCGAGGGTAGAAGGCGAAGCAATCGCAAAGGGTGTCCGTGACACCACGTCATCGGGCATTCTTGGCAATGGTTCGACGGCAAACGTCCCCGGCTTCCAGGGTACTGATATTCCATCGCGTGATTATGTCGACGATCCTGTTGGGCTGACGGCGGCGGGGGAAGCGCAGCGGTATCGCGATGAGTACCGCGTGATCGTTGATCCCTACAGGACCCGGTTCGATTCCGACCCTGTCGACCTGTCTGCCGGTCGCCTGATCGAAGCTGACCCCGACGCCTATCTCGGCGCCGGTGGTGGGCCCGGAGGAACTGCAGGAGCCTGCAATCCCTTGCCTCCGGGAGGGACGGGTACCACGACTTATCTCGAAAGCTGCAATGCCGGCTCGCAGCCCTTTGCGGAGGCGCGCAGCTGTAATGCGTCGTTGCAGATCCAGACCGAGGGACGACGCACCTGGCAGTATTCTTGCGAAACCGAAGAGTTTGCTGATCGCAATGAGATGTGTCCGATGCTTGCCCAAGCGCAGGGCTCCAGCTCATGCACGCTCGAGCGCAGCGTTCGGGTAGGGCAAAGGTGCCTGCAGTGGGTGGAAGAGGAATTCGGTCGCAGGTGGTGTGCTGAGCCAGGCGAGCCAATCTTTCACCAGGTCTGGCAATGCCCCTCTCGGCTAAGCGGCGTACCGGGCGGGATTGAACGCAACACCTCGCGGATCGTTGGCGAGACCGTCGACGAGGCCGCCTGCCAGAGCGCCACGAATGGTGCCACCTGCACGCTTGCAAGCGAGGTCTGCACTGCGCCTGGAGAGACGCGGGTCATCAATGGTCTTTCGGTGACGCGCAGCTGCTGGGAGTGGCAGCGTACCTATCAGTGTGAAGGGGTGGCTCCTGCCAATGACTGTGGTGCCCTTGAGGCGCGTGGCGATTGCAGGTTCAGCCATGACGAGTGCCTGAGCTTTGACGCAGATGGTGTGACCTGCAACGTCCATGATCGCTGGTATCAGTGCGCCATTCCCGGCGCGGGATCGCAGCCGCCGCCCGCCTATGTCTGTGCAGGGGATCTCTATTGCATCAATGGAGAATGCACTCAGGTCGAGCGCGAGGCATCACCTGAGTTCAAGGACGCTATGGTCGCCATGAACGTCATGGGCGAGCTGCGGGACGGGTTTGATCCTGATCGGCTGAAGATCTTCAGCGGCGAGCATTTGCGCTGCACCCGCAAGGTCTTTGGCCTTTCGAACTGCTGCAGCGGCAAGGGCGTGCCGCTTCTCACGCCGTTCCTGTGCGACCGCGAGGACCGTGAAGTCGACAAGCGGGATGATGCAGGTCTGTGCCGCTTTATCGGGACCTATTGCTCATCCCGCGTGCTCGGCGTCTGCGTGACCCGCAAGCAGTCATACTGCTGCTACGGCAGTAAGCTCGTCCGGATTCTGAATGAGCAAGGCAAGGCGCAGCTTGGGATGCGGTGGGGGACGCCGCAGCGCCCTGACTGCGAAGGTTTCTTGATCGCCCAGTTCCAGCAGCTTGACTTGAGCCGCATGGATTTTCGGGAAGTTTATGCCGAGTTCGTTGATGCGGCAAAGCTGCCTGACGAGATCGATATGTCGATCCAGATCCAGCAGAAAATCCAAAGCTACTACAACACGAACGGTGGGACCTGACCCATGAGCAGTGCTGAAATTCTTGCCTTCCCGCATAGCGAGCCGTTTCCGCCCGCGCAGGTGCTCGATCTCGCGGTCAGCGTCGCCATCGGTCGTGATCTGGCGCGCAGCGAGACCGAGATGTTCGCACTCATCAAAGACTGGTTCTTGCGGCCTGCGACGGTCGGTGAGCTCGCAGCATCGATCAAGCGTCTTCTTGATCGCGGCTCCATCAGTCGGATGAGTGATGGTGATTTCGACTTTTGCCTCACGCCAGCAGGTGTGGAGGCGACCACCACCCTGTCGGGGGGAATGATCCGGATGATCGACCGGGGCCGCGGTTATTTCAAGACTGCCTTCCTCTTGCAGATGCTCGACCTTGAAAAAGGAAAATGCCCATGACGAGATTAGCGCTCCTGAGCCTTGCATCAGCCCTCGGGGCGGTGGCTGTCCCCTTGCTCGCCCAGCCACCGGCAGATGCCAATCGCGATGCGTTCTACTGCGACGAGCGCAAGCTTGGGAGCTGGTTTTACTGCAACTCCGAGGAGGCAAAGCGCAAGGCACGCGAGCAGGCAAGGCCCGCATCGCCAGCCATTCCTGCGACCGAGCGCATGGCTCAGATTACGGCGAAGCTCGATGAGCTCAAAGCACGGGCCATTCTTGAGCCAACGTCAGAAAACATCGTCAGCTATATCCGGTTCCAGCGCGAGCAGCTCGACCGCGCTTCGACATTCGCGGATGTGTGGGGTCGCTCGATCTGGCAGAACCCCGATCTCGACTATACGCTCGAACGGCCTGTTTCGACTCTCGCAAAGCAGACTTGGGCAGAAGATCGCAAAGCCCAGCGTGAAGGCTCGATGGCGGCGCTCACCGAGCGCTACGGGGTCTTCTATTTCTACTCCTCGTCCTGCTCGGCTTGCCGAACCTTTTCGCCGGTAATGCGGGCACTGTCCGACACATACGGGCTAGAGGTGCTCGCGGTCTCGATGGATGGCGGGCCCAACGAAGCGTTCCCCAATTATGTCGTCGATAGCGGCCAATACCAGCGCATGGGCCTTCAGGGCGGCGCTGTTCCAGCCCTGGTCCTTTTCGACACCCAGACACGCAAGCCGATTCCGATCGGCTACGGCGTGATGGCGGCCGACGATGTGATGCAGCGCATTTTCTACCTCACCCAGATTGAGCCCGGGAGTGACTACTGATGGCCCGCCAGACCAAACGCGGCGTTGCCGCCCGCCTCTTCCGCTCGTCGGGGACGGCACTTGCCGTACTTGCCGCAGCGAGTTTCGCTGCAGCCCCCGTCAGTGCCAACGTCGGCTCGGAGCTCAATAACTTCTTCGACGATATGGGCGCCGCTGCCAATGCCACCGGCCCCGTCGCCTATCAGGGCCAGTCGGCAGGCTATTACTCGGGCGGCAACATCTGGACCCGCTTTCCGCAAAAGAACGTGACCCCGGTCAATCTCCAGTTGCCCGGGGTCAAGGCCGGATGCGGGGGCATCGACGTCTTCTCCGGCAGCTTCTCCTTCATCAACACCGATGAGATCGTGGCGATGCTCAAAGCGACTGCCAACAACGCGCTGGGCTTTGCCTTCCAGCTCGCGATCAAGTCGATCAGCCCGCAGATCGCCTCGACCATCGAGGAGATGGCACAGAAGGTTCAGCAGATGAACCAGTTCAACATGAACAGCTGCGAAGTGGCGCAGAACCTCGTCGGCGGCTTGTGGGGCAAGTCCGATCGGATGTCCTCGGAGATTTGCAAGTCGGTCGGCAACAGCCAGGGGTTGTTCTCCGATTGGGCCAAGAGCCGCCATGAATGCGGGACAGGGGGGCAGCGTGCCTCGACGATCGCGGCCAACAGCGATCCCGACATTCCTGCACAGAGTTACAACTTCACGTGGGAGATGCTCAAGCAAAGCTACCCCAGTTTCTCGACCGAGTTTCGTGAGTACCTCATGACTTTCGTCGGAACGGTGATCTTCTACCAGGATGGGGATGCCAGCGGCAAACGCGGGTTCCAGTTCGTGGGGCAGGGCGACCGCGCCCTTTTGACTGCGCTTCTGGACGGTACCAGCTCGGTCACGATGCTGAATTGCGATACCAACGACAAGTGCCTCAACCCGACCACGCAGGCCATGTCGATTTCGGCATCACAGGCGTTGAAACCCAGGGTCCGGGCGATGATCGAAAGCATGAACGCGAAGGTTCGCAGCAATGCCGCGCTCACCAGTGACGAGATTGGCTTGCTCGGGGCGACCACGATTCCGCTCTACAAGATCATGACGGTCAACGCTGCCGCAACCCTCGGCGGCATGACCAGCAACGACATGAATGACCTCGCCGAAATCGTGGCGATGGATCTCCTCGATGCGCTTGCGCAGCAATATTATGGCTATGCCTCGCGCGGGGTAGGGACCTTCCAGAACGCCAATGAGGAAGCTCTTTCGCAGTGGCGCGATCAGATCAATTCGGTCCGACAGGTCCTCGACACATACTCGCAAGGCATGAAGCTGCGCCTCGACCGGACCCAGCATGTGGTTCAGCGCGCGGTGTTCCTTGAGGGCACGCTCAGGAACAATTTGTCGCCGCAGATGTCGGCCGCGCTGTCATTCAGCACGTCGCTTTCGCGTCAGGGCATCCAGTAGGGACCGCGTGCCATGATGGAGATCTTCACGATCGGCGGGGGCGAATACATCGTCAATGTCTTCAACGCGGTATCCGCTTGGACTGGGGGTGGGGGTTTTCGTTCGCTGCTGCGCGTCGTGATGGTCATGGGCTTGATCTACACGCTGCTGGTGGTGGCGTTCAGCCTCAACTGGCGTGCCTGGTTCAACTGGTTTCTGGGGGCGACACTTATGTACGGCGCCCTCATCGTACCTACGATGACGGTGAGGGTTACCGACCGCCTCAATCCATCCCTGGCACCCGCTACGGTCGCAAACGTCCCTCTGGGGCTGGCAATGATAGCCTCGGTCAGTTCGACTGCTGGTGATTGGCTCACGCGCACGGCTGAGACGGTTTTTGTGATGCCAGGTTCGCTGCAGATGTCGAGCAATGGCATGATCTACGGCGCGCGCCTTTGGGACCGCACCCAGGACTTCCGGATCCGCGATCCCCGCATCAGCGCCAATCTTGAAGAGTACATGAAGCAGTGCCTGTTCTACGACATTCTGCTCGGCTTCAAATCCTTCGATACGATCGCGAACTCCAACGATATTCTGACGGAGATGGGACCGGGCTCGCCTGCGCGGGGGATGAAGTTCATCCCCGAAAGCGGTGCTCCCACCATCATCACATGTCAGGCCGGCTATACGGCGATCGCCACCGGCGTTACGACCTATTCCGACACGGCACTTGAGGAAGAAGGTCGCAAGATTTTCCAGGGTTAACCCCTGCGCTCGCGCGCTCGAAGCTGATTGCGGACCTTCCGATTGTCGCCAACCATTTCCATGGCAGTTCGCAGACCGCACAGCAGATTTTCCAACAGCGCTCGCTCGTCAACGCCTTCCTTCAGGCGCGCGCCAACCTCGGCGCGGCCGATGGTGACACCTTCGCTGTCCTGCGTGCCGAGGAGCAGGCCCGCAACACCTATACGTCGATAGCGGAGCAGGCGATGACCTGGGTCCCGCTCCTCAACATCGTCCTGACGGTCGTCTTTTATGCGATGTTCCCGGTGATCTTCCCGCTCTTCCTCATCCCGCGCAGCGGCACGCCTGCGTTGAAGGGATACTTTACCGGCTTCTTCTATCTGGCCGCCTGGGGACCGCTCTACGTGGTCCTGCACATGTTCATCATGGACCGGACGGCTGATGCGATGAACGCGACCTCGCCTGGCGGGGTGACGATGGCCGGGATGGCAGGCATCGATGCCGTCAACACGGATACGGCAACGATTGCTGGCTTCCTGATGATGTCGATCCCGTTCCTGGCTGCGGGCATGGCCAAAGGCGCGATGGCGGTTTCGTCTCAGGCAACTTCGATGTTGGCTCCTGCCCAGTCTGCGGCCGAGGCTGCCGCAGTGGAGCGCACGACCGGGAATTATGCCTACGGCAACGAGAGCTACATGAACCTCTCGAGCTCTAACCGGCAGTCTGACCAGTGGAACACGGCGCCATCTTTCTCGGGGGGCGCGCCGATCATGTCGAGCGTAGGTGCGAATGCCGCGATCACCCGAACAACATCAGATGGGTCGACGGTTTACGATACCTCACCTGCGATGAGCCGCCTCGCGTTTGCATCCTCTGTCAGCCAATTCGCGAATGCTGAGCGCCAGCAGACGCTGTCCGAACTGGAAACTGCACGCAATACGCTGAGCGAAGAGCGTTCCCGCGCGCTATCATTGGCTGATCGAACGTCGAGCCGGCAAACGACCGGCACCCGCAATTCCAGCGGTTCCGAGAGTTCTGCAGGGTTCCGGTCGGGCGAGAACCTGCAGCGGTTTGACAACCAGTCGCTTGATGCACGCGACACCGTCTCGGAGAGCGATCGTGTGAGTTCCTCGCAGGGTGCCCAGCAAAGCAATACGGATCGGCTCGAAACAACCAAGGGTGGCTCGCTGAGCGTTGGTGGTTCAGCGGGGCGCGGCGGGAAGCGCGCTGCGAATGGTGAAGGCGGCAGTGGGGCCAATGGTGCGCTTGGTGGTAGTGTTCAAGCTGGCATTACTGGCGCTCGTGCGCGGCTAGATACGGTCACCCGAGGAACTGAAGCCAATCAGAGCCAGGGCTTCGACTCATCGACATCTGACAATCGTTCGAATGGATCCAACGCCACGCAGGACAGCGGCAGCTATTCGCAGAGCGGCAGCTTCAGCCGGAGCGAGGGGTACTCTGAGGCGGCCTTTTCCCGGGAACAGGCTCTTGAGGACGTTCGGCGGATTGATAAGCGCATTGCGGCGATCGACGAGGTCTCGAAATCCCTCAGCAGCAATACCTCGAGCAGGGATGGCTATGGGTCCAATCTCTCCTTTGACCTCAGCCAGATTATCGCAAGCCGGTATCAGGAAAAGGCCGCTGAACTGGGGCTGACGGCACCGAGTCTGGCACGCACAGATCTTAGCCCCCAAGAGCAGGCGACTGCTGAAGTGGTCGCGCGGGCTATCATCGCCGACTATTATGATCAGCGCGTGGCGCCATTCAATGATCTGATCCCGCAGCCCGGTTCGCTTGTTGGCAATGTCTCGGGCCCGGGCGCATTTACGGAGACAGACTTACGCGGACAGGGTCCCCGTCGTTCAGCCGTATCGCCGCGCAATCTTGTCGAGGGGTCGTCAGACAGCGCGATCGGCAATCGAATTGAGGAAGGCGGTCAGTCTCTCGGACAGCGTTATGAGACCAATGTCACGCGATCCGGCCAGCGCCGTCAGGATTTTCAGCAGGATCGAAAAGGTGAGGGCGGTGCCGACGATCGCTTCAATCAACGCTTCTATGACAAAGATCAGCGTTGATTGTCTGAGCGCTCGATCATCCCAATCGGCTACCAGCTGAGAATAGCGACTACGAGGAAGGTAATCGACAGCACGAGGGCAAGGAGTGAGCCAGCACCTGTGTTGGTTCCGCCGTAGGTCAGATCCTTTGTGTCGTCCTCAAGACTGCCATAGGTTCGTCCAAGGTCACTCACCGATGCGCCTCGCGAGGTATCGCCGGTCATCACAGCATAGGTAATCGGATCCATGTTCGATCTGTTGTTGAAATCGTCCATCGGCGTTCTCCTAGCCTTTCCGTAGCGTTTTTACGCCAAAAAGACAATCATAGGTTCAACGCTGCGAGGGGTTAGGAGTCGATTGCCGATTCGATTTGTATCAGCGATTGCGTGGGGTGCCAGAATCATACCAGAAGGGGAGCGGTTACGCTGAATTCAAGCGAGCCGTTGAGAGCATGTTATCGAAGACTGACGCGACATATCTCGATCTTCGAGAGCGCATTCTATTTGGCGAGCTCAAGGCTGGAGCGCCGTACTCTGCCCAGGACATGGCTGCGTACTACGGGCTTCATATCAATATGGCGCGCAGGTTGCTGGTCGCCTTGAAGGTCGGCGGCTATCTTACCCGCTCGGGCACGTCCTATGTCATCTCAACATTCTCGCAGAGCCAAGTTGAGGAATGGCGCCTTTCGTTGGGCGCAATCGTCGAGATCGGGGCAGTCCGGTTGGCGCAGTCCGGGGGCGGAACTCTGGGCCCACTCGCGGCATTCATCGACGAACGCATTCGAAACGTCCCTGTGAAACACGAGGACTTTTTTCTCGGTGCAATGGGGCTCACGCATATCGTCCTGGGTGGCAAGGAAAGCACCCTTGCCAACCTTGTCTCGCAGTTCATCCCCCAGGCGTTTTTCCGCCTCCTTTGGATGGCAGACTCTTATTCTGTCCGCACAGGATTTCTGGTGGAGGCTAGCGACCGGTTTCTTGATGCCGCCAGGACAGGCGATATTGCGGGCGTTCGCGCAGCTAGCCGGATCTTCTTCGATGGCATCGCCCCTTCGCTTCAGACGCTCATCGAAAAGATGGGCGAGGGCATCTATCCGGTCAATGACCGCCAGGATGGATTCCAGACGATCGAGGACAACATCGCTGGGTATCCAACCTATGCGGGCAGCTCCCGCACTTTCTCGCCGATCATCGAGCCTCTTACGGAGGTCGGTCAGGCAGCTTTGCCGCTTTGCTGAGTGGGATGCCTTACGCGTTCACGGGCTCTCTCGGGTGGAGCCGCATGGCGACAGCTTCGGCTGCGCAGTCCCGCGGTTCGGTCGTCCCGATGAGGTCCACAATGACATTAGCTGAACGTTTCATGCCATCGAGGTCGGCAGCCTCAAGTCGAGCCGCAACTGCATAGGCGACCGCCACACTGGCATGTTTGACGTAATCTTCCATGAGGCGAAGCTCGCCGGTGGCGCTGACGATCGCCAGCATCATCCTGTTATGAGCAAGGCTCGTCGCAATCGTGTCCCCGCCATCCGCTTCTTCGAGGAAGTTCTCAACCAAGGCGCGGATAGCAGGTAGTGCCGGCGCGCAGTCCATGGACGACAGTCTGATGATTGCCGCGGCTTCGATTGCCGCTAGCTCGGCTATCTTATCATCGAGTTCCTTGCCGCTGGGCTGGTACCATTTGAAACGGGACCAGTCCGTATTGATGAAGCCCGTGCTCCGCAGCTCCGCAAAAGCGGTGGCACCCCAGTCTTCGTCCAATCCCACGATCGCGGCTAGCGACGCCGGGTCAGTGCTCTCATATCCGAACTTGGTACTGATGCTGCAGCGTCGAATCCGCTCAATGCAAGCGTCAGGGCTGATCGCCATGCGCTTGGACGCTTCCTGGTAGAGCTCGATCCGTTTCGCCATGCGGTAATAGTAGCATGACGGCAATTCTCATCAATCGGCCTTTGGCCAATCGCCTCCGTGTACCTCACGCTCGTATTTCGAAATACGCTTCCATGCGATGGCGACTTCGTCAAACCCGTCGTCCGAGAACAACCGCTCGCAGAGGCGGTCGATTTCGTGCGGGTCGTCGGGCAAACTCTCATCCTCACGGTACTTTGCGACCGCGTCCATTACTTTCAGGGCGTCGTCGTAGTTTGCCATTCAATGCTCGTTTCGACCTCTTGACCGGTCGCACTACTGAAGGTCAGATGTCAAGGCTGTATCAATAACTACAGAGGGTTCTTTGATGCGTGTTCAATCGCCAGGTGCCGTGTTCTGCATTCCGAATTTTTGCGCTTCTCGAACGAAACCTCTTTGGGAACACTCTCGGCCGATTTGAACTGAGGCCGGTCGTCGGCGTTGCCGTCAGGTCGAACGCCTACCGGAAAAATCAGCATGTGCGATCTACACGAGAGATCTGTCCGCTGCGATACCTTCCACGTTATGCCCTCTGTTGTTGTAATCGATCTCCGCGCTACTTTGTTTCGTGGTGGCCAACGCAGGCATTCCCCGATATTCCAAAGGCATGGATGCCAATCTGTTCACTCCAGTCCACGGCCATTATAACGCCCACAAACTGACCTTGTCGGGGCTGGATGAAAGCGCATTTGCGCGGTCACTGACATCAGCCCGGGTCCAAATGAACCCCCATCAGGTTGAGGCAGCTCTCTTCGCCCTGAAATCACCCCTCTCGAAAGGGGTGCTGCTTGCCGACGAGGTTGGCCTTGGCAAGACCATCGAAGCCGGCTTGGTCCTATCGCAACGCTGGGCCGAACATAAGCGCCGGATCATTCTCATCGTCCCTGCCTCACTTCGAAAGCAATGGCAGCAGGAGCTGTTCGAGAAGTTCTCACTCCGATCCGAGATCATGGAATCGGCGACCTACAAAGCCTTTCAGAAACAGGGCCACTTTCATCCCTTCGCAGCGGTTCAAGGGATCATCATCTGCTCCTACGAATTCGCTGCTAGGAAGGCCGACGAGCTACGCTCAATTGCCTGGGACCTCGTCGTTTTTGATGAAGCTCACAGGCTTCGCAACGTGTTCAAGAAGGACGGCTCGGCGCGTGCAAAGGACCTGAAAAAGGCCCTGCAGGACAGGTTCAAAATCTTGCTGACGGCCACACCGCTGCAAAACTCGCTCATGGAGCTGTACGGCATCGTCTCAATAATCGACGAAAGCCATTTCGGAGGCGAGAATGCCTTTCGGGCTCAATATCTCTCGAACGGAAAATCGAGCGTTGCGCTTGATGGTCTACGATCCCGCCTCCAGCCAATTTGCCATCGTTCCCTACGCCGGCAGGTACAGGAAGCGGGCCATATCAGCTTTGTCCGGCGCAATGCACAGACCTTCCACTTCGAGCCGGGCGATGCTGAGCAGGAGCTCTACGACCGCCTTTCGAACTTTCTGCAACGGACCGACACGGTTTCCTATGGCGACCGGACCAATGCACTCGTCGTCCTCCAGGTCCGCAAGGTACTCGGTTCATCCACCTTTGCTGTTGCACGATATCTCGAGGCATTGATTGGCCGACTGAGGTCACGCAAACCTGCCTCGGTTACGATGAGCGACGACATCGAAACAATGAACGAGCTGGAGGAAGAGGCCGGCGAAGAAGGCGATGACAACTCGACGATCGCGATCACGCAAGAAATGATCGATGCCGAGATCGCTGAGATTCAAGACTATCTCGTCCTCGCCAATTCAATCGCGAAGAACGCCAAAGGCGAGGAATTGCTGAAGCAACTGCCAAAGGTTCTGGATGAGATCGAAGGAAAAGGCGGTGCAAGGAAGGCGGTGATCTTCACCGAAAGCGTGCGCACTCAGCTATACCTCAGAGAGCTTCTTGAGCAGCATGGCTACGCCGGACGGGTCGTGCTCATGAACGGGCAGAACGGCGACCAGCAAAGCCGAGAAACCTACGCACAATGGTTGGACAAACACCGCGGAACCGACAAGGCTTCGGGGTCGAAATCGGCCGACATGAAGGCGGCAATTGTTGAGGCCTTCAAGAGTGACGACAAGGCCATCCTGATCGCAACGGAAAGCGGTGCCGAGGGTATCAACCTCCAGTTCTGCTCATTGCTTGTGAACTTCGACCTGCCCTGGAACCCCCAGCGCGTCGAGCAGCGCATTGGGCGCTGCCACCGGTATGGCCAGAAGATCGACGTAACCGTAGTCAACATGCTCAATCTGAAGAACCAGACCGAGCAACGGATCCACGAACTCCTGAGCGAGAAGTTTCACCTCTTCGAAGGCGTTTTTGGTGCCAGCGATGAGGTCCTGGGCACCCTCTCCAGCGGCGTCGATTTCGAGAAGCAGGTGCTCGAAATAGTGCAGCGCGGGCGCACACCGGAGCAGGTCGAGTTTGAGTTCGACGCTCTGAAAGCGACGATCCAGGACAAGATCGATGCAGCCTTCGAAGATGCCCGAAATCGGCTACTCGGAGAAATGGACACCACCGTCATCTCGAAGCTGCAGGATCGCGGCAAGGAGCTGGCCCGCATCCTGCCTGAATTTGTCCAGCGTCTCTTGATTGCGGCTCAGGCCGAACTCGACGGCGCGACATTTGGCCGGCCAGACGATGACACTTTCCGATATCAGGGGCGCACCTACACCACGAAATGGCCACAGGCTGACGAGCAGAACTGGCAGTTCTTCCGCGTCAATGATGGCCTCTGCGCGGAAATGATCGAAGCAGCGAAGGCGCGCGACCATACTGGTACGCCCCAAGCAATGGTCTTCCGGCCCAGCCTTTACCCCTATGAGGGTCAGGTCGGCGCCATTCGTGATCTTGCGGGTCAGGCAGGTTGGCTTCGCGTGTTCAAGGCGACCATGCCGACACCCGAAGCGCTCCGGGAAGAGCTGCTTATTGCCTGCACAACTGATGATGGCCGGACCGTCCCCAGCGATGTCGCGGACCAGCTATTCATCGTCCCCGCCGAGGATGCGGGATGCGCGGCGGATGCGCCTCTCGAGTCCAAGCTGAACGCCATCGAAGAACAGCAGTTCGGCGATTTCTCTGCACGGGTGCTGAGCGAGAACGAAGAGTGGATAGACGCGGAAAGCGATCGCTTGGACCGCTATGCGGCCGACATCGAGATCGAGATCGATGCGCAGATCAAGGACTTGGAAGAGGAGGCGAAAGAGCTTCGCAAGCAGTCACGCGCTGCCACCCTCAGCATGCAGGATAAGCTCGCACTCAAGCGCAAGATCAAGCGACTTGAGGATGATATCGATGACCTCAAGATGACCAAGTTCCAGAAGCGCAAGGAAGCCCGCCAGAAGGTCGAAGACATGCTCGACGACTTCGCGGCGGCGCTCAACCTGAAGCCGGAAATCAAGCCGCTCTTCACTCTTCGCTGGAGCGTGGAGTGATCTGATGCTTCATGGCTTCGGCGTCTATCCGGTCTCCCTCCAGATCGACATCGACAGCTATGAAGGCGACTGGCGGCACGTCGCGCGCTTCAGGAACCGCAGCGGTTGGCTCGCCGTCGCTGAGGCCGAAATCTGGACCGGCAATGAGCTGTGCGCCACCCTCCCAATGATCGTTGGATGCGACGAGAACGAGGATGAAATCCCCGCGTTCATCGCGGCCAACCTGCTGGACTGTGCGACATCGTATCCCAAGCCCTGCTACGAGTTGGCTCCGCCTGCCCTGGACGACCTGCTCGACGGGCAAAAGGCGGACGTGCGCAAGCGCTGGCTTCGCGAGAATGTGGCGTCGATCGCGGCAATTCATGAGCAAGCCGATCAGGCCTTGCTCGAGGTAGAAACCAAAGTCGCCGTTCAGACCCGCAAAAGCGACAAGGCCATCGCCCGCATGCGGCGGCAGCTCCGGTTCCTTCCGCTTGATGACCCCGGCAGGGCGCTGCTGGCCGAAGCCATCGCGGAAGAGGAAGAATGGCAGGACCGGATAATCGACTGGCTGGGCGAGCGCCGCGAGGAATTGCGCCGTCACTATGATGTGCTGCAGCATAAGGCGTCCAAAGGCCTTCGGCCGAGGATCGAAGTCGATACTCTTTATCTGATCAACTGGCACCATCGGTCCGCGCCGACCTCTGATGTTCTATGTGCTTGGGCGGAAATCGTCCGCGACACCCGCGAAGTTCACCGGCGAGGCAGCCATCCGCTCGACATCAGCGACAAGCAAATCAAGGCATTGGCCGATTTTGCGCAAGCGCCGGGCTGGGTCGAACGGAAAGGCGGGTTCATTCCTCGTCCAGCCACGCCTTCGCCCATGCCAACAAAGCCATCGCCGCGCCGGATCGAGGTTGACTGGACTGCAATGGGGGGCGTGCCCAGCAGGGCTACCGATACCCCGACCAATGATAACGCCCGTGACGTTCAGCGCAGGCCCGAGCCCCTTCCGGCATCCACGCCTCCGCGTAGCGCGTCGCCATCTGGGGCTCAGGTCGCAAAGCCCAGGACCCGGCTCGAGAAAACGGAAGCCAAGCGCGCTCAATTTCAGGCTAAGCTTGAGGCCATCAGGGCACACGGCGCAGGACTTCCCCCTAGATCAGGGCGGTTTCTTGATGCCCAGGGCAAGGAGCGTCGCTTCGAGAAATACATTGCCGCGTTCGACGCCGAGATCGCTTCCATCCGCGCCAGAATTCGGCCCGAAGTGCCCGAGCCTCCCACATCGGCAACACCGAATCTCCGGCCACCGCAAACTGCCCCGACGCCTGAAGCGAGCTGCGAAGTGCAGGCCGAACGAGCCATCTTGTTGGAGCGGCTGCGGCAGCTGGAAATTCAGGGCCAGAAGTTCCGCCAAGGCTCCCCGAAAATGCACCGTAACCAGATTGCCCGCATAGAAATCAGCCGCAAGATCGCCGCTCTGGATCGACGGTTGAACCCGATATCACCCTCGCCGCCCACAACCAGCGAAAGCAGGACCAAGCAAGATTTACTGGACGAGATGCTGCGAAGTGCCGGGGCGTCGGCCAACGGCAGAAAGCCCCTTTGACGTGGAACTGTGCGCTAAGCGTCTGGCATGGTTGGGGTTGCTGGGTTAGTGGTGGGGCATGACCCAGAAAACCAAGCTTGAACTGACATGGCCCGGCAAGGACGAGCGGCCGAAGCTCGAGCCGCGCATTCTGATCGAGGATCCCGTTAAGAGCTACCACGCCAGCGTGCGGCGGGATGGCGACCTATTCGACAACATGCTGATCAAGGGCGACAACCTGCTCGCACTTAAGGCGCTGGAGCAGAAACATGCTGGCGAGGTGAAGTGCGTCTACATCGACCCGCCATTCAACACGAAGCAGGCTTTCGATCATTATGACGACGGGGTTGAGCATTCGATCTGGTTGAGCCTCATGTCTCAACGGCTCGAATTTTTGCATGCGCTGCTCTCACCTGATGGCAGCATCTATATTCATATTGACGACAACGAACTCACCTACCTGACCGTTATCGCTGACGAGATTTTCGGACGAAGTAATCGTATCAGCATTGTGACCTTCAAACAGGGATCGGCGACGGGCCATAAGTCCATCAACCCAGGTGTAGTGAGCACTTCAAATTTCATCTTGGTTTATGCGAAGGACAAGGCACGTTGGAAGCCCAACAAAGTTTTCACTGCGCGTGGTGCACGCGACAAAAGATATGGTCAGTTCATAGTTAATCGCAGCGACCCTCACCAAGCTTGGCGGTTTTCCACGCTCTCACAAGCATTCGCAATCTCTGAAGGCATTCCGGAAAAGCAGCTCAAAAAAGCTTTGGGCGATGATTATGAAATGCGGATTGAGGCGTTTGTACATGCGAACGCAACCGCGGTAATTCAGCTCGCGCGACCGGACTACAATGCGGTGAGCGCAGCAGCGAGAAGCATGATTGACCAGTCGCGTGCTAGCCCGAACGAAATCATTCTGCTCGAGCGTGAGAGCCATTCAAACATGTATTTCGTCGGAGGTCAGAGGATCCTTTTTTACGCGGACAAGCTGAAGTTTGTTGACGGAGAATATGTCGCAGGAGAACCACTCACCAGCATCTGGGACGACATTCTTTCGAACAATCTTCACAACGAAGGAGGGGTTGATTTCCCGAAAGGAAAGAAGCCCGAAGCACTCATCAAGCGTTGCTTCGACTTATCAACCAACCCAGGCGACCTCGTGCTGGACTCCTTCGCAGGCTCTGGCACGACTGGCGCGGTCGCCCACAAGATGGGTCGGCGCTGGATTATGGTCGAGATCGGCGAACATGCCGACAGTCATGTCGTTCCGCGTTTGCAAAAGGTGATCGACGGCACCGATCCGGGCGGCATTAGCAAGGCGGTTGACTGGAAGGGCGGCGGCGGGTTCCGCTACTTCACCCTCGCCCCCTCGCTGCTGGAACGGGACAAATACGGCAACTGGGTGATCGCGCAGGATTACAACCCGGCGATGCTCGCCGAGGCGATGTGCAAGCACATGGGCTTCACCTATGTGCCCTCGCAGGACCCGGCAGAATATTGGCGGCACGGTCATTCGACCGAGACCGACTTCATCTATGTCACCACGCAGGCGCTCACCCACGAAGCCTGCGCGAAGATCGCCCATGATGTCGGCCCCGATCGCTCGCTGCTGATCTGCTGCAAGGCCTATGATGCCACCGCCGATGCCTTCGAAAACCTGACGCTGGTGAAGATCCCGACTTCGATCCTGCAGAAGTGCGAATGGGGCCGCGACGACTACTCGCTGAACATCCAGAACCTGCCGCAGGCTGAGGATGAAGAAGCGAGCGAGGCGGCTGCCCAAGCGGCCGGTGCGGGCTTGCCGTTGTTCGCCGAGGAGGCAGATGATGAGTGATCTGAACCCCGCTCGCGCCCGCCGCCAGATCGCTCAGCGCCTGTCATTGCGCGCGCCGCAGGAGGAATCGCTCAACATTCTGGGTGAGGTGCTGGAAAAGATCGACTTCGCCACCGCGCCCGATCTTGATGCCCTGCTGAAGGAGATTCAGGCGCTCTATCCCAGCGTCGAGAGCTTCGAGCGCAGCTTCCCATCGGTATGTTTTGCGCTAGCCACCGGGGTCGGCAAGACCCGGCTGATGGGCGCATTCATCGCCTATCTCTACCTCACCGGCAAATCGAAGAACTTCTTCGTGCTGGCGCCGAACACCACCATCTACGACAAGCTGGTGGAGGATTTCTCGCGTCAGACCTCGCCCAAATATGTGTTCCGCGGGATTTCGCAGTTTGCCCAGTCGCCGCCGATAATCGTCACCGGCGAAACCTGGCAGGAAGGCCGCGGCATCCGCGGGAGCGACCTGTTCGGCGGCGAGGCTATCATCAACATCTTCAACGTCGACAAGATCAACAAGGACGTTGGCAAGATCAGGAGCTTCCGCGAGACACTAGGCGATAGCTATTTCGATTACCTGTCGAATTTACCCGATCTTGTGATGCTGATGGACGAGGCGCACCGATATCGAGCGGCGGCGGGGAAGAAGGCGATCTTCGAGCTCGACCCGAAGCTAGGGCTGGAGCTGACCGCCACGCCGAAGTCCGTCGGCGCGAACTCCCGCGATTTCCGCAACGTGATCTACGAATATGGTCTCGGCAATGCCATGGCCGATGGCTTCGTGAAGGAACCTGCCGTGGCGACGCGGGCGGACTTCAACCCGAAGGCGTATGACGAGGATGCGCTTGAGGGGATCATGCTCGAAGACGGCATCCACTATCACGAGCATGTGAAGACCGAGCTGGAGCTCTATGCCCGCGAGACAGGCCGCAAGCGGGTCCACCCCTTCATGTTGGTGGTGGCGCAGGACACCGCCCATGCCAGCCAGCTGCGCGCCCGGATCGAGGATGATGGCTTCTTCAATGGTTCCTACAAGGGCCGCGTGATCGAAGTGCACTCGAAGGTGCGCGGCGAGGAAAGCGACGAGACGATGGAGCGGTTGGTGCGGCTTGAGGAAGCTGGCGACACCGACATCGTCATCCACGTGAACAAGCTGAAAGAAGGTTGGGACGTCACCAACCTCTACACTATCGTGCCCTTGCGCGCGTCGGCGTCGGACATTCTGACCGAGCAGACACTAGGGCGCGGGTTGCGCCTTCCCTATGGCGAACGCACCGGAAACGAAGCGGTCGATACGCTGACGGTGATCGCGCATGACCGCTTCGATGATGTGATCAAGAAGGCGCGCGAAGACGGATCGATCGTGCAGATGAAGCAGCTGCGGATTGGCGAAGGCGGCGACATCACGACTGAGCCGCAGGTGGTCTATAATGTGCCGACCGCGTTCGAGGCGGCGCTGACGGGCGCGCAATTGCCAGATCCAAAGGCCGAAGATGGGGTCAGGCAGGAGCCCCTAATCTTCCAGACCCCGCAAGAGCAGGAAATTGCCAAGGTCACGATCGAACTGCTGCGCGACAAATACAGCAGGGAGCTGATAGGCGGCCATAAGGAACTGCGCAGCCCCGAGGTGCAAAAGCGCATCGTCGACGACGTGCGGCGGCTCACGGTCCAGCGACAGGGCTCGCTCGAAGGCATCGCGGTCGAGCCGGATGTCGAGCAGCTCGTGGCGGTGGTGACCGCGAGCGTTGCCGAAAACAGCATTGAGATCCCGGAGATTGTCGTGCTGCCGAGCCGAGAAGTGAACTTCTGGTTCGAGGATTTTGACCTCGCCGGGATCGACGATATCCGGTTTCAGCCGATCTCAGACCGCCTGCTGGTCAGGAACCTGCGCGATCAATCGCAGCGCGAGCTTGCCCGTTCGATCGAGGGCCCGCGCGAGGAGCGTGTCGAGAACTACATCGTCAAATTCCTAATGGATTATCCGCAGGTTGATTACGACAGCCAAGCGGACCTGCTCTACAAGCTGGCAGACCAAATGATCGCGCATTTGCAGAGTTACCTTGCCAGCGCCGAAGACGTGGAGAACGTTGCCCTCGCCCATGGCAAGATGCTGGCGGAACGCATTTTCTCTCAAATGAAGGCCCACTATCGGCAGACACCGGCGGACTACCGCGCGACGAAAATCCGTTCTTTCAGAACGTTGGAGCCGCAGAACATCGCCTACTCAGCTTCTCGTTCGCTGCTGCTGAGTGAAGTGGCAACACCCTTGTCAGCGACGCCCAGCTTCACTTTCCGTGGCGGCCAGAAGAGCCCCTACAAGCATCACAAATTCCACTCAGATCCGGAGCGGCGGTTTGCCGTGTTGATCGACAGCGATTTCGAGAAAGATGTGCTGCGGTGGCTGAAGCCTGCCCGCAATCAGTTCCGGATCGAATATCGGCCCGGCAAACCATATGAACCGGACTTCGTTGTCGAGACTGGTGGCGAGAAGCTGATCGTCGAAATCAAGGCCAGCAACCAGATGGACGATGCCACGGTGAAGGAAAAGGCGCGCGCCGCATCCGAATGGGTCAAGCATGCCAACGAGTTCGCTGCGGAGGGCGATGGCAAGCCATGGCGCTATGTGTTGGTGCCCGATAATGCCGTCACGGAAAGCGCCACTTTGGCCGGTTTGCTAGGGCGCTTTGGAATGTAATGGCACTTGGACGGTGGCTCGGTTGTGATCAGGAACCAAGCCTCACCCGATTACCTGCAACATGTCGAAAAGCCCGGTCACGGCAGGTCAAAAGGATCACCTGCATTTGGGAGGCTGCTTCACGCAGAATGTCGATCATGGTATCGAGCCTTGCATCGTCGGAATAGACTAGCGGGTCGTCGAGGATCAGCGAAATGGGCTTGCCCTGGTCGCGGAGCATGTCAGCAAAGGCAATCCGAGTTAGAATCGCAAGTTGCTCTTGTGTGCCGCGGGACAGGCTGTCCGACTGCTCTTCGGTTCCTGCGCGAATGATGCTCTCTAGTGCCATACTGTCTGAGAAGGCGAGCTCGCAACCCGGCAGAAGCCGCTCAATGTAACCCTTGGCGCGGCGGGCGACAGGGCCAGCAAACCGCGCTGAGGTCTCGTTGCGGGCCTCCTCAAGGGTGTTGCGCAGAAGCATGATAATGTTGGCATCATCGGTCACCCGCTGAAGCGCTGCACGGGAGGCATCGAGTTCATCGCGAGCCGCAGCCGCCTGCTCGGCAAGCCCCCGCCCTCCTTCGCTGTCGATTGTGGCTTCGAGCCGGGCAATGTCCTTCTCGAGATCTGTCTTCTGATCCGCAGCGGCCCTCGCGCGCGCATCAATCGTCGCAATCTTGCGGTTGATGTCCGCCACATCGTGCGCCGTTGCGTTGCGCATCGCGGCATCAAGTTGGATTGCCGCTTCGGCGGAACGCTGCCGCGCACTCGAAAGCGCATCCGCAAGTCCTACCCAGTCCGGATGGGCCTGAATGTTGGCAATCGCGTTCTGCACGGCCGTCAAGTCGTTTTGGGCCAGCGCCTCGGCAGTCGCGCGAGGAGCTTCCTCGGCCTCGCATTTGCGCAAATCTTCGATTGCGCTCTGAACCACGCCTTCAGCCCGCGCCAGCGCAGTCGCATCGACCTCAAGCTGCTGCTTAAGCTTGGCGAGATCAACGGCGCCATGGTCAACCCTAGCTGCGGGCTCCTTTTGCAAGGAAACAAAGAGCTTCAGCGCGTCTGCTCCGGCAGCAAGGCCAATGCGGTCGTCTGCAGGCGACGCTGCCGCAATTCTGGCCATGAGCGTCCGGATATCAGCTGAAGCTTCGCGTGCGGCAATCGTTCGTTCGCGCGCAGCCGCGAGATCCGTAACACCGAGAGCAGAGAGCGCGTCATTTTGTTTGCTGACGGCCTCTGCAAGTAGCTTTTCGGCGCTGGCGGCCGACGCCGGCGGTGTGATGACAAGTTCGGCGTCGCCCAACCTGATTTGCGTCGTCCTTGTCAACGCCCGGGTGCCAGGAGCCATATGTTCGCCATCGATCATGACACCCTCGGCATTACCGCTCAAAGTGACATGCGCCGCACCGGCATCGAGCCGAGCGCGCGCTTCTACGACAGCGCGCTCATTGACCTCGAGTGTCGCAAGTTTGTCGCTGGGGATCGCACCGAGCTCGACGCGCTTCATTGCCTCAAGTTCTGCTTCGAGCCCGATCAGTTCGCCATATCGTTGGCGGGCCGCAGCCGCTGCATCCTGCAACTGCTGTTCTTTGTGGTTCTCCGAACCCTTCCAATACGCATCTGCCGATCGCTGATTTGCCGCTTGCGCCTCAATCACCGCCAGACGCGCTTCGGCAACCTTGCTCTGACCAGCCGTTACGCGTTCGCGAGATGTCGCCCGGAGGGTACGGGCATCCTGAAGAGCCTTCGCTGCCTTTTCGCGAGTCACCACTGCGGCATCATGTCGCCCCTGAATATCTTCGAGCTTGGCGAGCCGCCCAGCTGCCACCTCGTTTTCCGCCTGCCGGGTTGCCAGAAGCTGCGCAGCCATGCGTGCCACCTCCAGTGAGGAGACGAGGTCCGCGCGTATCTGACTGTCAGTCTGATCGGCCATCTCTCGCAGCAGGACAGACAAGCGCTGGCGGCAGACATCAAGCTCGCCGAAACTCCTTTCAAGCTGGGCGACTTTGTCATCAGCCTCAGCAGAGGCCGTCACAGCGACCTCGAAGCGGCGGAGCGCCTCGACCTGACGACCCTTCTTCACACCCGTTGGGGTCCAGTAGAGCTCGTATTGCGCATCGACACGCTCTCGCACCTTGCGGTAGGCCTCGCCGCCCATGATCGACCCGACTTCCGCTTCAAGCGAAGCTGTAATCGTGTCGCGCACGATGGCGCCCGGCGCACGGATCTCGAGCGCGTCCATTTGCGCCACCCACAAAAGGCCGAGCGCACCATAGGTAGAAACATCCCCTGCCCTGCTGGTATCGCGCACTGAGCCAAGTAGCGTGTTGAGCAGGGCTTCAGCTTCATCGCCTTGTGCCCTGCCCTGCGGCCCTTCAACATCAATCGATGCTGATTTGAGAAACCTCTTCCGGAGCGACCACTCTGCACCGTCAATAGCAAAATCGATCTCGACCTTGGGCGCAACAGAATCGCCGCGCGGTGCATAGGACTTGGCGAGCTGGTTCTGCGTGTTGTGGCGCACGAAAAACGCCGCACGCAGTGCCTCCATCAGGGTCGACTTTCCCGTCTCGTTCGGCTCGATGATGATGTTGAGGCCATCGGTCAGATTGTCGATGGTAAACGGGTCACGAAACTTCCTGAAATTTTCGATCGCAATGCGCCGGATTACGAGACTCATGGCTGCTCTCCCCGGCTGTATTCGACGAAGAGGCGTTCGAGCGCGCGCTTAGCTAAAACCGCTTCGGTTCCGCCCGCAGATGCCTGCTCATTTAACCGGGCCGCCGCGACGCCAAGAATGCCCTCGACCGCAAGTCCTGCGAGATCGTCCTCGCTTGGTCGGCCCACGAGGTCATCGCTTCGGATATCAAGGAAGCGCAAGCGGTGAATGAAGTCATGCTCCAAAGACTGAAGCATCGCGACCCGGTCACCCAAACTGGTAATCCCCGCAAGTGAGAGCTGTAGCAACGTCGATGGCGGATCGATTGTTTCAAGCAGCCGCGCGCGTTCCGCTTCGAATGCAGCATGATCGTTGACGGTCCACGAGCGCATCAGCCACTGAAACCGACCAGTGCGAATAGGCTTGACGATCGGCTCGCTACTTTCGGCAAGCTCAACAAGAAGCACATGGCCGGGGTCATCGCGCTGAAAGCGGTCAGTTTCTGGGGTGCCAGAGTACCAAGTCCTGGCATCGACCTGCAACGCGCCGTGCCAGTCGCCAAGGGCGAGGTAATCAAGCCGCGAGCGTGTCGCCCGGTCCGGAGCAATCTGGTTCTTGGTTTCCCCGCGCGACCCAAAATCCCGGATAGAGCCATGAGCAAGGCCAATGCGCAGCCGCGCGCCAGGTGTCTCCATTGCGTCAAAGGCGACTGTCGGGTCCTCGAGATTGTGCCGATATGTCAGAGGCGCGGGCAGGAGCCAGATACCATCTTCCATTTCGACGGGCTCCGCTTCTGTCAGGACATTTATGGTCGGGCCAAGACGGCTCCGGACACGGTCCCACAGCCCTCCACTGCGCGCATAGTCGTGGTTCCCCGGCAGCAGCCACCAACGGCAGGAATGGCGGCTCATTCGAGAGACCGCCTGAACTATCGTGCGATCATCAGGCCCGTCGGTATCGAAGACGTCACCCGCTACCAAGACGTGCTCAGCACCATTCTCAATTGCGATCCGGCCAAGCGTGTCGATAGCGTCGAAGCGAGCTTCATGAAGCGCGGCGCGCGCATCAGGCTCGAACCGCCCGAAAGGCTTACCCAATTGCCAGTCAGCCGAATGCACAAATTTCATGAACACCCCTGTCTCATTGAATTGCCAGCTTCCCTACCCTTCTGGGTCATCTTGATGAGCAGGAAAAACGCAATGATTGAAACCTTTAGCGTCAAGGGGTCGGGGTCTCGGCGCTTGCTATCGGTGCAGAATCCAAAACCCCTTTGAACTTGTCGATACCCTCAACTTGCCCGGGAGCGTAGTACCGCAGGATCTCTACAGCCTCCTTGCAGGCCATCTCGATGTCGGCGCTCAGGGGGCTCTCCGTCCACATCTTGCCGCCGTGGCTCATGTCTTGGATCAGCACACTCCGCACTTGCACCCCGTGCTGAGAGTTGACCTCGTTCAGGAATGCCTGAAGGTCCCCTTTCTTGGGATATGCGAAGCGCCAGATACCCTCAAGCACCGACCGGACAGCGTTAGGCGTCGAGGGGTTCGGCGGTGTCCTCGAGGTCGCTACGTCAAGGATGTGCTTCAGGTGGAATACGTGCGGCGCCACGAAGTCCTTCTGATGTACCACCTCATGCTTGTTTCCGCGCGACACCAACTGGAACAGAGCGCTGTTCGGCACCACGTTGTTATTGAGCACGACGTTATAGAAGAAGTCGTGATGCGTGAGGATCAGCAGCTTGGGACGTACGGAGCCGTTTGTGTTGATTTTGATGTCCCCGCCATCGATGCGTAGAGTCTTGAGTATCTGGCAAATGCAGTAGACGTAGTCGAACGAGACGGAAGAGACGGGATCGTCGACGATCAGGTAGAGCTTCCGGTAATCGCCTACCTCGTCAATCTTTAGATGCGACTGCGCTAGGAAATAGCAGAAAGCTAGTACAGTCTTTTCGCCGTCACTCAGGGTCCGGTCGCTGCCCCGCGCCATATCCTTCTTGTCGCGCTTTACGCTGAAGTTTTCCCTATCGAAAGAGTAGCGCCCGTGGAAGGCGAAGCTGATTAGTTCCTCCAGAGTGTCGGCCACCTTCTCGCGCGCCTCCACTTTTTCACCGCTGCTTTTCTTCAGAGCTTCGATCTCGTCCAAGAGGGCAACCCGCTGAGCCTCTTTCTTCGCAAGCTCTTCAAGCGCGGCCTTGTTGTCGTCGCGGAACCCGTAGTTGAACGCCAAGCACCCGCGGCGCTGCAACGTCAGCCTCTCGTTAGTAGAATTGTCGACCGTCGAGTTAAGCTTCTCAATGCGCGTCCGGTTGGCCTCTCTGACCTCATTAATCTTCGCTTGCGGCCCTTCGATCCCGAAGTCCTCGCGAAGCGCGATTGAGCGCGTGAGGTCGTTAGCCTTTTCGTCGAGCAGCGCGTCGAGCTCGTCCAGAAGCTTCACCATCTCGTCCCTGTGCCCTGCGTCGGTATCGAGCGCCGTTGCGCTCAGCGACGGGAAAGCAACCTTGAGCGCATCGTAACGGATGATTGCCTGGTTCAGACTGGCCTCTCTTCGAGAGAGCTCCGGTCGGATCGCCGCTGTCTGGCCTTTCATCCGCCTGATCAGGTCTCGCGACCTGGCCTCGGCGTCGGCGAAGTAGGCAACGTATGCGTCGATGACTGCCTTCGCATGGACGCTCAATTTCTGGGTACAGAAAGGGCACACCTCATCTTCACCGACGAGCTTTGCACCTTTATCAAAGAACTCCCTGTCAGCCTCTATTTTTGCCTTCACTTCGGCCGCTATCGTGGACTGGTCGATTTTTCGCTCCAGCAGCGCTCGCGCCGTATCCACGTCAAGCTGAACGCTCAGCGTCGCCAAAGAAGTAGGCTTGTCAGGATCGGTCGGCACTGCCCTCAGCGCGTTGAACTGCTCCAGGATAGCAGCGCTCGTTGGGAGCTTCTCAGGACGACCGCCTAATACTCGGCAATCGTCCAAATCCAGTCCTTTGAAGTCCTGTAAGTTGGCACGGATCGATAGGTCTGACTGGAGCTTGTTTTTGCCCTTTTGGAAGGCGCTCATGAGTGCGCGAACGGCTTCGTCGATTTCGCCGTAGACCTTCGCCAGCTCGTCCTCCTTGTCTTGCAGTTCGAGGTTCTGTTTGCCGAGGATGATTTGATGGTCGATGTCGCCGTCCAGCACATAGGAACGACTAGCTAGCTCAGCGCCGACGTAGTCGGATGAGAAGACGTGGAAGATGTATTGGCTTGGGGAGCGATTTACGAGCCCGCGCGTCTTGTCGAACGCGATCTTTGTAATCTGGGTGGTGCCTTCAAATAGAGACAGGGCACCGTCCGAACTCTCTTCCGAGACTACATCAGCAGGGTCAATGTCCCTTTCGCCTTGCTTCATTGGGCCTTCGAGCGCCCGCAGAGCTCGCGAAATGAAGGACTTGCCGGTTCCACTGGTGGCGAAGAGGAGGTTCTGCCCCTTCGCAGAGAGCTTCCCCTCTAGTTCCATAATCGGGCCAATGTGCTTGGCCTTGATGCTCAGGCAGGCACCTTCGTTCGCAGCATTACTCATTCACCGAAAATCCTGATGTAGATATCTGCCCACATTCTGAGAAGGTGCCTCGAATCAATCTGTTGGGTCAACCTTTTCGACAACGGTTCTCGTGTGCCAATCAGCGATGATCCATGGATTAGGACCACAACGGTGACAGCATGTCCATCGTAAGCTCCGCTTTCGCACTGAAATGACAGAATGCGGATTGTCGCATAGCGACCAAAGCACACATTTAATCCGAAACGCCGCGGAAGTCCGAGTGCGATCAAAGCAGTTATTTGTGTCACAAGATGAAGCTGATATTCTGAGGGTCAGAACGTTATGGCGCCAGATCGCGGGGAGACTATTGCGTGATCTATGCTTGGATTGATGGCGGAAGGCGGCAACCTATCGCAAAGGGCGAGCGCACAGTCTGCAAGGATTGTGGCGGGCTTCTCACCTCCGTCATGCCAGCGCAGAACGTCAAGCACTGGCGGCACAAGGCAGGCGATTGCGACCGCTGGGCCGAAGCCGAAGGCCCCTGGCATCTGGGCTGGAAAGAGCAGTTCGACCTGGAATACCGAGAAGTTGGCCTTTATGACGCCGCCGCCGGGGAGTGGCACCGCGCCGATGTGCTGTGCGGGGCCGGCACGCCGAACGCGACCGTGCTGGAGCTGCAACATTCCAGCATCAGCGAGCAGGAGCGCATTGAGCGCGAGGCCTTCTACCGCCAGAAACATCGCATGTTCTGGCTTGTCCACCTGCACGACGAGAATAGCTTCGCCGGCACCAGCTTCCGCCTGTCGCTGGGCCTCGGTGCGCGCATGGCGACCGTGGACGGCCATGATTTCGAGATCGTGCATTTTGCGTCGCGCAGCAGCCAGTTCATCGAAAAGTGGAAGCGATCAAGCGCGCACGTCTTTTTCGATTGCCAAGGTCACATCTTCTACCTTGCCAACGAGAGGGTGGCAGCGCGGGCCAATGGCGGTCTTCCGCTGAAGAAAGGCTATTTCGCCTATTCCCGGCTATCGAGGGAGGACTTCATCCGAGCCGTGCACGGGGCAGGCTGACACCATAACCAACACGAACGCCGACCTGATGGTGGAATTGGGCGAGGCGTCTCTCGTCTCAAATCCCTCCGATTGGGGCATCGGCCCGGATCGGCATTTCGTTTAAGCTTAGTGGGGCAAGCAGTAAGCTTATCAACGCCAACGCAGAACAGTGCCGGTGCGCAGCATTGCAGCGCCCAGATCGCGGCCATCGCTCATCCTGCAAGACGCAACGACCCGACCGTAACTTTGATGCGAAGCCCGGCAGCGCATTGGCGGTGCAGAAACCTTTACGTGGCCAGTAGAAAGATTCCCCTTGGCCCCGCCCAGAAGAGCTACCAGAGCATCGCGGGCCTCGACCCCCGAGGAACGTGGACAAGGGTGGCCTGCCCGACAAGTTCCGTCGAGTTCGCGTGCGGCAATGCTCCCCAATCGGATCCTAGGCCCTTCCGCGCACCAGATCGGACCGTCTCCATCCCAAACCGCAACCGGCGTGCAGATGAACGCGGCACTTGCGGCCAGCGTCAGTAAACTCATTCTGCGAGTCTTCCCCTCAAATACCAGCGCCAAACCCTGCCTTGTCGGTCTAACGCACACGCGGAGGCCACATCCGATAGCCACAAGCAACCCCGGTTCCAAGGTCTGCTAAGCAAATGGTCCGTGCAGTGATTTGAACATAGGCTTGAAATCGGAAGTCTCTTGGTCCGAGCTGCCCCAGTTGGGGTAGCTGATCACGACAAATCATTGTAATTGGCTCGCCCCGCGCGAACTGCTTTGGATGCATAATGCGGAATGAACGGGGACTCGAATGGGAAAACGAAATCTCGCAATCGCTGGCACCCACCAAGACTATTTCGCGGATATGTATGACGAACGAATGGGCGAAAACCCCTCAGTCGTTTTCGGATGCGCATCCCCGGAAGATGCCGCCACGAGTTATTTCAGGAACGTTTTTGAAAACTCAAACGCGCTCGTCCGCGAGGCAGTCATCGGTGTATGGCTAGCAAATGAGGGGCCTGAGGTAGCCATCATTTTCGAGGCTTGTGCGACTTTGACTCCCTGCATGGCGGCAGACGCAGAACCTGGCGAATTCGATATTGTGCTGGATGTGCGCCAACGGTCGTAGTGTGCGGGACGCGCACAGGCGGTGTGTATAGCAATCATGACCGGGCAAAACGCAGAGCACCCGTTGACAGTCGTTTGATATGCCGTCAGCTTTGTGACCGGTCTGACCCCCATGCCTGTCGCCAAGCTAAATAGGTTTTTGATCAATCCTTCAGACTGCCCGCGAATCCAGTGGTCAGATCGATTAAATGGCGACCGATACGACCCTTTGGAGTTCGTATGGCTATCCTACTGCCAACATCAGAGAATATTCGTCTGCTCAAAGCCACTCTCATGGGTGATTTTGAAATGCGCTCCGCACATGCTTCGGAAGCGATTGCCGCCCTCGTTGGATTTCGATCCAATGCGGCTTACCTGTCCACTTCCAATCATCTGCCCGACGTGACGGTTTACGAGGTGGATTTCGATGCATTTGAGGACCGCTCAGTCCATCTGGGTTACGACAGAACGTCATCTGAGTTTTTACGGTTCCTGTTCAAAGGGATCCCATGGCCCAACCCTGCTTGGAAAATGATCGACAAGCGAGACTCAGCCAGTCGCGATGCTTGGTTCTATGAGTGCCAACGCCGCAAGATACCGTTCCTGTACGTGGCAAAGGCAAGAAAATACTGCTCGGTCCATTGGGACCATATCAGCTTGGATTCTGATTATGACCAGATGATCAGGCAGTCTGCCGACGGGGAAATGGCAAGGGTTCTGTTCCGAACCTATCAACTGATCGCTTCTGGCCTTGAGCCAAAAAGCTTTTTCGATGGCGGGGCCTTGGTGGGGGATGTGACTGGCTTGTCTGAATCAAGCGCTCGGCAGATTGCAAATGCGTACGCTCTGCTACTGTTTCCTGGCAACGTGCAATTGGCCTTGGCAGCATAAGAAGATATCGAAAGCCGCCACATCAGCGGCTTTCGATATGCCACAACTCCTTCAGGCCAAAATTCGAAGCTCCGTTCGCGTCGTGCAACAAGCCAGTGGTTCAGATCAGGCACGCCGCGGCAGACTTCATCATCGCCAGAAGCCGTCTCGCCTCTCACCATGCCGGTTGTCGTAGTTTTCGCGGGTGTCGTAGGCGCTCTTGCGGATACCCACTTCGACGCGCTGCCCCCCGACGTTGCGTATGTGGAGATCGCGCAGATCGACCTTGTTGCGCTGCGCCCAGTCCTTCGCCTCGCGCTCACTCCCGAAGGTCCCTGCGTCTTCGTAGTCAAATGCCATGTCTGTTCTCCTTCCTGATGATGATTTTGACGGCCCGTTTCAGGGGCTTTGCGCGACCCTTGTGCAACGGGAGAAAGGCATCGGCGCGCTGTTCCCTGAGAAGAGCCGCCCGCTGCGCCACCAGCCTCACAAAGGCGGCCGCGATCGTGCCCACCAGAACTGCGACAAGGATCATCAGACCTATCGCCACCAACTCGGCGGCCATTTTCTGGTTATCGAGGGCAGCTCGCAGATCAGCGCATCCCTGAACCCCGTGCGTATTGAGGTCGCAGACCACAAAGCTGTCCCCTCCAGCGGCACGCGCAATCTCCGAGAGTCCTGCCTCGTTCACCAGATTGGTCAGGGTCAGCTGCTGCGTGAGGTGAATCTCGAAATTGTCTGAAGGCGGCGTACCCGCTGCGGCATGGCCCATCTGTGTCACGATCTTCCTCCTATCGGCTGCGTTCGATGTTGCGTTCGGGAACGTCCAATTGCGGCGTTGCCCGGAGGCTCGCCGGATCGATCCGCGAGGCAGAGGCTTGCCTGTCCTCAGGCGCCCTCAAATGATCGGGAATGGTGGGGCGAAACTCGCCAGCCTCGCGCCCACCACGCTTCGCCTCGACCTGCTTTTCACCAAGGGTTTCGAGCGCGCTGGTCTTGTCGCCCGGGTTGCGGGCGATCTGCGCCAGGAGCCGATCGCGGTCGTTGGTGACGATGGTGATGTCGTCACGCACCCGGGTCATCATGACGAGCGCCAGACGCTGGTTCGACAAGTGCCGGGCTGATGAGTGCATCTCACCGATCGCCATGTCGCGGGTGTCGCCCTGCGCCTGATGCATGTTGATCGCATAGGCCAGCCCCATGCGCTCGAGCATGCGGTCATTCTGCTTGAGTTCTACGGTCTCGCCTGCCTTGTTCTCGAGCGTGACGACCCCGTCCCTGATCCCGAGGATCCTCGCCTCCTCGGACTTCATCAGCCCCCTGGCATCATCCTTTTCGGTCCAACGGATCTTGTCGCCCTCGTAGATTGTCTCCTTGTGCTTTTCGGAAAGCCTCAAGGCATCGCGTTTGTCCGAAGGGTCGATTGCCGCCGGGTCGAATTTGATCAGCTTGTCGCTTTCATCGCGCAGCATGACCCGGCCCTTCGCGTCGAGGCCTTCGACATCGTACCGGCCCCGAACAAGCCCACCAGGGGCGTTCTGGCGCGTCACTTCGAGCAGCTGGCCCTTGCTGTAGGTTGCGGCGTAGCGCAGCTCCTCGCGCGTCGCATGGGCCGGTAGGAGCGTGGTCAGCCTCAGCCCTTCCCCCTGGATCGCCCCTTCTGCCTTCAGGCCCTGCTGGACCATCCGGTTGAGTTCGCCGCGCGCCGCACGTCCTGATGAGTAAATTGCGGTGCGCTCGCGATCGTCCGGCGACAGCTCCAGCCACTTCTGCGCGGTGACCTTGAGGTGTTCTGCGCCTGCTTCGACCACACGCTCGCCGAGCGAGGCAAAGCTTTCCTTGAACATGCCGGCGCGCACCAGGCCCGCCGCTTCTTTCATGTGCTCGGTGCGCTGCCGCAGACTGGTGTCTATGCGAGCCATTGCGGGGTTGTCGGACTGGATCAGCGAAAAGCTCTTGCCCGCCTCGATCGGCTGTAACTGGGCGCGGTCTCCAATCATGACCAGCTTTTCAACACCAAGCCGGTTGGCGATCGTGAGCAGGTCATTCATCGGTTTGTTCGCAACCAGCGACGCCTCGTCCAACACCAGGACTTTGCCGCGCAAGGCTTCGCGCGATGCCTCGAATTTCGGACCCGAGCCCGCAAGCGCGGGCCGCAGATGCTCATTCACAAATGATGAGACGGTTCTTGCTGCGATTTCCTGCCTGACGACCTCTCCGTCTGGCCCGCGGATCTCCGTCCCGGTCCGAAGATCGCTGACCATCTTGTTGGCAAAGGCGAGGCCGATCACTTCCCTTCCCTCCTGATGCGCCACGCTCGCAATTGCCGAGATGATCGTCGTCTTTCCGGCACCTGCGACACCCTGGATCACGACCGTGCGGTCCTTGCTGGCGAGCGCCAGTGTTCCGGCGGCAATCTGCTCGGCGCTGAGGTCATGAGTGCCCGCGACTTGCCGCAAGCGCCCGGGGGCTTCGGCGGCTTCGATGATGGCCTGGCCTGCATCCTTTCCCGCGGCGACATTGGCGAGCGTAGCCCGCTCAATCTCGACATGTTCAGGTGTGGTGTATTTCTCGGGCCTGCCATCGAGCCTGTCGCTCTTGCCCTCCAGCACCCTCCCGTCGGCCACCAAGACGCCGATCCGTGCTTCCACCCCGTCAGCGGTCACGCCCTTTACGCCGAGGTCGAGCGCGGTCTTGACCAGGTCGCCCCGGGTCCATGAGGTTTCTCGTTCGCCGATGATCCTGATCGCAGAAGCGGCTGCCATCTCAGTGCGCAGCTGCGTGGCCGTCAGGGTGATCCGTTGCAGGCCATTGGTTGTCAGTGTGTCCGCTGGCCGGGTGTAGAGCTTCACGCTGTCGCGGAGCGCGCTCAGCGTCTCCTGCACCCGCTGAGGCGTTCCCAATGGGCTCTCGCGCCCCTCGGAGCCGCGCTCCCGCGCCTGTTCGACCAGCGCCTTGGCATCGAACCCCAGCCCGGCAGCGCGCTTGGCCCATTCTTGCCGAAGCGCCTGCTTGTCGTCCGGATTCAGCTTAGGATCGCGGGTGCGCTTGGTTATTTCACGCAAGGCTTCTGTGTCGTTTGCGCTCCTCCCGAGTTTCTCGGCCGTCGCCAGAATGGTCAGGCGACGCTGGCTGAAGGCTTCGATCACATCGCGCGCCACGCCCTTGATTTCGAACTGGCCATGCTTGCCCGTGATCTGGGTTTCGTAGCCGAGCTTCTCGAGGTTCGTCCGCAGCGCGGCGTTGTAGATGGAGCCAAGGACTGTGTTGTTCTTCCAGATCTCTCCGTTCCACAGCGCCTTCCAGTTGCCATCCTTGTCCTGGGTCATCGCGGCAATGACAGCATGGGTATGGTTCTGCGGGTCCAGTGCCCGGCTCGTGTCGTGCTGGAACAGGGCATAGAGGAGCTTGCCTGTGACCACGCCCTCGCCGTTGGCATTGCGTGATCGATCGCGGGCCTGCGCATAGTGCTTCTCGAGATAGGCCATGGTCGCCTTGACGGCCGCCAGCTGTGCATCAAGGATCCGCTTGTCGCCGCCCAACTGCGCCAGCAGGCTGGCTGACTTCGGCATGGAGAATGTGAGGTCTATTCCCGAGCGGCGGTTTGCGTTGCCATTTACGACCGTGTCATCGGGCAGTTTGCCATCGAGGACTTTTTCGAAGTCGTCCTTGGCAACGGGACCAGCAAGACCGAGTGCTTCGGCGCCCTTCCCGCCCCATTCGCTGAGCTCCGCAGGGCCATCGCCGACATAGTAGTCGTCCTTGGCGAAGTAGTTTGCCGCGCCGCCTGCTGATGCGACTGATGCGACCGACAGCATCTCAGGCGTCCCCCGCCTGTTCGCGCCGGAGCATCGGCCCGGCACATTGCGCGCAGAATAGGGGGCCCACATGGCAGGTCTGTCCTGCCGCGCTCATCGCCCAAGCTCCTGATCATCGTCGATCGAAGGGTCCTGGCGGCTTGGCTTTTCATTGCTGATGCCGCGCATGTTCTCTTTGGAAAGCTCGCTCTCCTGGGCGTCTGCCCTTCTATTCTGCGCTCGCCCCTTCGGCCCTTCGATCTTCGCTTGCGCGCCGCGCTCTTCGCTGTCGCGCATGGCCAGGTTCTGCCGCTCGCGCTGGTCCTTCTTGCCCGGGCGGTTATAGCCATAGAGCTCCCCTTGCGCTGGCCTTCGCTCGAACTCTGCCCGCTCCTCTTCATCCTCAATCTTGCGCGCCACCTGCTCTTCGGTCAGCTCGCGCTCAGGGTTCAATGGCCCTTCGATCGCCTCCCTCAGCTGCTGCGCCGCCCGCTCAGCCTCACTCAGCGCTACCTCTTCGCGATCTTTCGGCTCCTTAGGCGCGATGTCAGGTTGTGCGCCTTCCCTATCCCCACCCCCCAATTCCGCGCCATCCCCGGACGGTGGTGTGTATTCGGCGGCGCGCATGTCGGTGACACGCTCGAAGCCCTTTGCGCGGGGTTCGTAATCTTTCCACGTCAGCCTGATCCGGGCAGCGGGGAAACCGTCCGGGAATTTCACGAACCCGTGCATGCTGGGCAGGTCGCTGATGTCGACCGGCATGACGAGTTCTTCAACGTTGGTCCGCGGCGTGATCGTCGATGCGTCGCGGTTGTCATTATAGCCGTAGGAATAGGCTTCATCCATGATCCGGACCTGACGGTTGCCGATGAACTCGGAGCATCGCCGTGACGTCTCGGGATCGGCTGTCTTGAGGATCAGTTTGGTGCCCGCCAGCGAGGCCAGATTGGTAGCCCCGTTCTCGCCATAGGTTTCTTCAAGCTTGTCGAAGGAATGCATGCCAAGCACGAAGGCACCGCCAAACGCGCGCGCGGTCTGCAGGCCATGATCGATCGCCGGGAGGCGATGCAGCGCATGGACCTCATCGATGAGAAACCAGGTGCGCAGATCGCGGCTCCTTCCCATGTGGAACAGCGCATTGACGGCGAGGTCCATCCAGAGGGTCAAAAGCGGGCGATTGAGGACCAGGTCCGGGTGAGTGGAGGTAATGAAAAGGATCGATCCTTCCTTGACCTCGGTGGTCATCCAGTTCTTGATTGAGAAGCCGGTTTCGCCCGAAGGAGGTTCGGGCAGGAAGCGGAAAACATTCGCATTGGCGATGAAGGTCGTACGGATCGACTCTGCCATTTTGGCAGCGGCGGGCGACATCATCGGCCCTGCAATCGTGCCTTCAAGTTGAGCATGGATCGTCTTCAGATCCGACTGCATCAGGAAGTAGGAAAGCGCGCCATTTGAGCGCACGCCCATTTTGATCATCTTGACGCACATCTCGACGAACAGGGTGCGCGCCGATTTCTGCCAAAAGTCATCTTCCGCGCTGTGACCGCTCGGAACCAGCGCCGTCGCAGCGCTCATGAATTCGGCGTAGTTGTCGCAGTCATTGAAGATCGACCATGGCACGCA
This sequence comes from Sphingopyxis macrogoltabida, assembly GCF_001307295.1. Lineage (NCBI taxonomy): Bacteria > Pseudomonadati > Pseudomonadota > Alphaproteobacteria > Sphingomonadales > Sphingopyxidaceae > Sphingopyxis > Sphingopyxis macrogoltabida. The sequence goes on from NZ_CP012701.1 coordinate 141,319, forward strand.
GCGCCGGTCCATCGGATTGAGGATGATGTCCGTCTCGGCATCATAGAAGCTCTCGACGAAGGTGCCGGTCAGATCGAAAATGACGCAGCGATGCCCGCGCTCGCGCGCCTGCGTGACGATCTTCTTCAGCTCGGTCGTTTTGCCCGCACCGGTCGTACCGATGAACATCGCATGACTTTGCTCAAGGCGCCAGGGAACTGGCACGCCTGCGAGGCGGTAAGGCGCATGCAGACCCGCCCGAACACGGTCCTTCAAGGGCTCTGCGAGGATCTTGTCGGGGTCCACTGCTGGCGTGCGCTTGCGGCACTCACTGACATGCGCTTTCCAGTTATGAGTGGTGATGGCTTGGGCCAGTTCGCTGGGTCGCGTCCGTCAAGGTGGTGTAATTTCGGCTGTGGCCGTGGGCCATCGTCAGGCGGCTTTGGCGGTGATGTGTAGGGGCTGATTTTCCTCCTCGATCATGGGTTGGTTGAGTTCGGCCATGCCTTCGATCTGCATGTATCGGTGCTGGAGCTGCCACTCGTCGTTCTGCTCCATCAGCACAGCCCCGACGAGGCGGATGATGCTGTCTTCGTTCGGGAAGATTCCGACGACGTCGGCGCGGCGCTTGACCTCCTTGTTGAGCCGCTCGAGCGGATTGGTTGAGTGTAACTTCGTGCGGTGCTGGGTGGGGAAGCCGGTGTAGGCGAGCACGTCGGTTTCGGCCTCGTCCATGCAGGCGCCGAGCTTGGGCCAACGGGTGCGCAACTGGTCGGCGACCTGTCGCCAGACCTGCGTTGCGCTTTTCTGATCGGGCTGCAGGAAGACCTGGCGGATCGCGGCGGCGACGACAGTGTTCTGGCCCTTGGGCACATAGGACAGGGCATTGCGCATGAAGTGCACCCGGCAGCGCTGCCAGGTGGCGCCCATGACGCGGGTGATCGCGCCCTTGAGGCCCTCGTGAGCATCGGAGATGACCAGCTTCACGCCGGTAAGACCGCGCCGAACAAGGTCCTTCAGGAAGTCGGACCAGAAGACCTCCGCTTCCGAGGGGCCGATATGCAGGCCGACGATCTCGCGCCGGCCCTCGGTGTTGACGGCCATGGCGATTATTGCGGCAACGCTGATGATCCGCCCGCCTTCGCGTACCTTGAGATAGGTGGCATCGAGCCAGAGATACGGCCATTCGCCGGTGAGCGGGCGTTTCAGAAAGGCATGGACGCGCTCGTCAATGTCCTTGCAAAGCTTGGAGACGGTGGACTTGGAGATGCCGGTCATGCCCATGGCCTGGACGAGTTCATCGACCCGCCGGGTGCTGACCCCGCCGATCCACGCTTCCTGGATCACCGCAACCAGCGCTTTCTCGACCATCTTGCGGGGCTCAAGGAAGCCCGGAAAATAGGACCCAGCACGCAGCTTGGGGATTTTCAGGTTCAGCGTGCCTACCCGGGTATCCAGCGAACGGTCGCGATAGCCGTTGCGCCAGGTCGCGCGCTCGCTGCTGCGTTCGTGGCGACCCGCGCCGATCAGGCCATCAACGTCGGCCTCCATGATCAGCTGCAGCACGTTCTCGGCGATGGTGCGCAAAAAATCCGGTTGGCCGCCCTTTGCAGCCAGCTCTTCGATCAGTAATCTGTCCTCGGTCATCGGGAACTCCTCTTCGTCACGGTTGAAGTGTGCAAACTCCACCATAACGATGAACCCGGTGGCCACCAGCGACGCCGCATTCCGGGGTGGGGCATGCCCCACCCCGGAATACACCATCGCCTACACCGGAAATTACACCACGAGCGCGGACGCTAACAGTTCGCTGTGTGTCACAAGGACGGCCCCGCGCTCATGGCGCTCGGTCAGAATGTCGGTGCCGCGCCGTTTCGAAAAGTCGACGAACCAGACGGTCAATGGGACGCAGATAAAGGCTGCACCAAGACCCGCAGAAATGCTGACCTGCACAGCCTTGGCCCAAGCCCGTTCCACGGCAGGATGATAGGGCACCATGGACATGGTGCCTTGCACCATCTGACCCGACGGAAGCGTCAGGTTCACAGGCTTGTTAGGATTGAGTTGAACCCATCCCCAAGCCTCGGCGTAGAGCTTCATCAGCACGAGCTGAACCTCGTGGTTCTTGAAGGTCAAACTGACGAGGACGCACAGCAGAAGAACGGCGGTTCCGACCCAGACATAGAGGGGCATTCTGATGCCCGCCCAGGTCATCAGGATTTCGTGGTGGAACAGCTGCGATCCGCGCGTAAAATTGCCAGCGTTCCGCTTCACTTTTCCGCGCGCGGAAGCGTGGGTGAGAGTGGCAGCTTTTTTGCTGAACCGGATGTCTTCAGCCATGATGCTCTCGCACGTTGGAGAGCGCCTGAGCGATCAGGTGTTCGGCATCAGCCGGATATTGCTCCTGAACGATGAGCGAGAGCGCGAGCTGGGTATGCTCGAGGATTGTGACAGCCCGCTCGGCATTGAGCGATAATCCCGCCTTCAGGAGGGGAATGCCCACTTCAAGGGCAATGCGGATGGCTTCTGACCGCGAGACACCGCGACTTGTCGCAAGTTGATCGACGACGTCGATCATCCTTGGGCTGAGCGTTACACCGACGCTCTGGAACTGTTTCTTTTCCACTACCACACCTTTTCAGGCGTGGTTCGTCTATCGCAGGTTAGAGTATATAGCGCTGCATTGCGCTTGCCAAGAGTCTCGGCGATGCAGCCCGGTGCAGCGCTATGGCATTGGTTTTTCGACGCTTTATTGAAGCCTTGAACATCCTGCAGCCGACTGCAGCGCCCGAATTCTGAGAAAAATTTCAGCTAACCAATTGTGAAATATGCAGAACTTCGCTGCATTCGCCTACCGCGCAGCGGTGTACGGTGTGCGCAAAAAATCAGGAACTTGTGCCCTGTGCCAGGTCCATTGTTGTAGGGGGACTACTCGCGCAGGTGGTTCTCCAGCGGGATTGCGCGAGCGAGCCTGACTCGCGAACTCAGCGCAGGCGTTATGTCCGCCTATAGCCGGCGCTGTGGGACGACAGTGGCTTTGGGTTTGGCCATGGCGATGGCGATGGCGATGGCTTAAGCAGGCCATGCTCGGCAAAGAAGTGGCGCGAGAGCAGCAAGCAAAAAAATGCCTCGAACAGACCCTGCGATTGGTGCATCTTCGCATGGTCTTTCAAGGCTTGGAGGAATGCGCAATGGTGTCGAAACTTGAACGCGAACGGTCTGCCCTGGCAGCAGCGGAAAAGGAGTTGGAAGAGCGCAGGCAGAAGCTTGCAGAGCTTGAGCGTGAGGAGGCAGAACGAGAGCTAAATCGGCTGATCAAGAAGGTCGGTCAGGATACGGCGATTGCCCTTCTGGAACTGGCCGTCAAGGTGAAGCCAAAGTTGGCGATTTCTGCCCTCGAGAAGCTTGGCGGGTGAGGTCTGGTTTTTGTCGAGTTGGGCGGCGATGACCACCGCCCTGTCTCGTCAGAATTCATCGGCCATCTTGCCGGTGGCGGTGTAGACGATCTGGTCGATCAGGTGCATCGGCAGCTCGCCATAGTCTCCCTCCTCGATGAGGATGTACCCGTCCGGGGTCTCAACGACGTGGACGTCGAAGAATGTGTGGTATGAGCGCCGCTCAGCTTCCAGCGTTTTTTCATCAAGGGCGATGATGTTGGGGTTGATCTGACGAAGCACCGAAACGTCGTCTTCGTAGCTTTCCGTTGTGTAGCACATGACCTTGCCTCCTGGCGCTTGGCGGCTCGTCCGCCATGCCATGAAACAGCGCCCCGTCAGTGTGCTGGTCACCGGAGCGAAGCGGAGGCTTGACCGCTAATTTTTCGATGGTGCGGAAGCCGGCGCAGCACGGCTTCTCGGTCGGGAAATTAGTGGTTGACCAGTATGCTGGCGGGGTGCTCATGGCGATGGTGGTGGACGTGCCTGCGGCGGGATGCATGCGTTGCCAGCGACTTCGCGAAAGCTATGTCCTGGCTCGTGGCTGTTCGGCATTGGCGTAACCCAGGCGGCATGAAAAAAGGGCGCCGCGGCAACGTGCCGGGCACCCTTTTCCACCTCGATCCTGCAGGAGGCTGGTTGCAGATCGAGCGTTGAACATGGCGACGAGTTCAGCCGGTTTGTGGCTGCTCGTGAACTGCTGGCCGGATAGTCATAAGGTCCATTCGAGCAGCGGGTGTTGCTCTCCACAATCAGTGGCGGCGATGAACGCGAGGCTTTCGAAGAGCGGAGTGATTCCTGCCTTGACGAAAGCCGCGTAAGTCCGGTGATCCTCGAGCGCTGTCCCAAGCTTCTGCAAGGACAATTGGCCAGATTCATTTGCATGGCGGGCAAGAGAGGTGAGCACCTTAGCCGCAAGGTCGCTGCTCATTGTGATGTCACCTACCAGAGCGATGTGTTCACTCACGCGCATCGTGATCGGCGCATCGCATTGCTGGTGCTCGATCCGCAGCATTCGCCCAAGAAACTGCGCTTCCTCAACGATTGCGATCATCTCCGGGCGATGGTCGAAGCATGATGCGAACGCGGCGATGGCAAGCGCGTTGGCATTGATCTCGAAGTTCAGGGCCGCGGCCAGGAATTCGCCTGGATCTGCATCGATTGTACTGTTGGCGGTGTGCAGTCTGCGCATCAGCGCGGCGAGCTCTGGCGGGCGTATCTGAGCCGGTTTCGAATGGAGCCTTGTCTCGATATCCTTGACGCGGAATGTGACGAGCATCTTTGCCTCCTGTCGCTGCTCGTCTCCTCCACCCCCCTCTCCTTTCTCACTTCCTGAGCTTGTGGCTGAATGCCCACAAGGGGTCTGGTCCAGCCTGAGGATTGCCGGTCAGCCAATTGTCCGGATGCAGCCGCTAGCGCGGCAGCGATGCCCGCAAGATGCGAAGCATCGAGAACGGGCAAGGCGCGCCGGGCCAAGGTAAAAGTTCGGCTGATACATTCAGGGATCGCGATGCTCGCGGTAGCGGGCGAAGGGGGTTCGATGCCCCCAGAGCCCGCCCCTTGCGCAAAAGAAGAACGGAAGGCCCCGGCATAAGCCGGAGCCTTCCGAAGAGCGCTCACCCGAAGGTGCGCGAGCGCGTTTGCGCCTGATCGCTGATGCGGCGAATGTGCAGCGGCACGCCTGCCTGACGGAGGCGCTGTGCAAGGTTCGACTGGATGCCCGATCCTTCCCCAATGATCGCTTCGACCGGGTTCAGTTTGACGATGCTCTCGTTCCGCAGGAACGGAGCCCGGTTGCCGTGGCGCTGGTCAGGAACGAACAGGATTGTGTTGACCCCGTTCTGCTGCGCCCATGCACCCGCCATGGCGTCGACGCCCTTGCGCATGCCGGTCGTGCCCAGGACCATGTTCGGGATCCGGGACTTGATGTCGTCGAGGATAGCCCAGATCATCGCAAAATCGTGCCAATCCTTCTGGCCACCTGACACGATAACCAGCGGTCCATCGGGCTGGAATTGCGCTCTGCGATCCTTGGCGCGTGCTGCGAGGAAATCGCGTGCCTGAACTTGGCTTGCGGTCACCCCATTCTTGCTGACTTGCGATCCCCGTGCGGCCGTGAAGGGACGACCGGTTTCGACCCGGTAAACGTCCGCTGCATGGTCGCGCATCGCCTCGAGCGCTTCGCGGCACCCTTGCAGTGTCTGGCAGAGCTGTTGTGTTTCCTCGAGCTCGACAGCGTAGATTTCCGAAGGATCGAAGTGGCGTGCCATTTCGCCCAGCTTCTTTGCAGCATCGTCCTCGCGACCTTCAGCCAGGCGTGCGGTCATGTGGAACGAGTTGACCATGCCCCAGGCAAGCTGCTGCGCAAATTCCTCCATGCGCGTGTCCTTGAGGACATCGAAGATCGTTCCGATTGCCATCTCCACGGCGCGGCGCGCCATGTCGGGGTCCGGCATCTCTGCGGCGATTGGAGCCTCGATGATGTTGAGCTTGGCCAGATCGCTATGTTCGAGAAACGCCCCGTCGTAGGATTCCGTGATCCCTTCACGTGCATCGGCGAGATTGATCCGAGCCTGAGCCAGATCTGCAAACGAGTTGAAAACAGTCATAAAAACCTCCGATTTTCGAAATCGTCCCCACATTGGGAACAGCCAAAAACCCATCGGGCCGGACGGACCGTGTCAGGGACGGCGAGCTCGTCTCGCCGCCGCCATGGCGGGCGTGGGGGAACCGATTTTCTGCGAGGTGGCTGGCGCGCAGCGACACAGCCTCCCCGCTGAAAATTGGGGGGACCGCGATCCTTGACTAAGGGGCGGCCGCCGATAGGTTTCGGCAGGTGTTCCTGTGTGTGTGGAAGAGACGTTCCCGCCCTCGAGCAGATGAGACGAAGGCAGGGCCGGTCAGGCGCTTCAGCGCCACATCGGGCCGCCCCTTCGGCCCTGCGAAGGGGTTACAGCGGGAACACTCCCGATCTAGTGAGGCAGTTCGGCGCGGCTCGTCGGGAGACGATGGGCATCCAGGGACGACGCGGCAACTCAACCTGTTGCTGTGGCCCAGCTAAGCGCTATGATTTGACGATGGCAGTGTGGCAGTTCGTCATCGATCTCATTCCTGCATCTGCGGCGCGCGTCGCAGGGGTTGCCGCAGTGCGGATGAGCCGCGCGCAACTCGATGAGACCGTTCTCGGTTTTTCGGCGGCTGATGAGGAGGTGGTGTTCTCGAAACTCGGCAGGCTCCTTCCAGAGAAACCGTCTTGGTCTGACGGCCTGCGGATTTGGGGCGACGAGAAAGCGGACGACATTCAGGTCAGCATCGACGGGCAGGCCATTGAGGAGATCCAGTTCCGCCTCAATGTAGCGGACCTATCTTTGCCATTGGTCGGCGGGATCTGCGACCTCGCGCGCCATTTCGACAGCGTCCTTGCGACGCCGGATGGGGCGATCATTCAGCCGAACCGTGAGGCTGTCATGAGAACAATCATGCAATCACAGGCAGCTCAGTACGTGCGAGACCCCCAGCGATTTCTCGAGGAAGCGATCCGTCTGGATTGGGAGGGCTTATAAGGGCATCTGGCATCCTCTGCTTTGCGTTCGCCGTAGATGGGGCCAGCGCTTGAACCGGGCTGGCGGCTTTGATCGCTTTTCCGCCGAAACCGGAAAATTCGGTCACTGAGGCCTGATCGGTCGCTGGCTCGATCAACTATTCGAGTGCGCTAGTGCGAGTTTCCGATCAGGCTGCAATCGCGTTCAGACACGCCTCGAACACCTCCCGCTGTTTCGCGGCGGGAAATGCTGCCAAGGCATCGGTGACGGTGAACCAGCGCGCGTCAGCTATTTCTTCAGCCTGGAGTGCGAGAGGAGCATCGTCTCGAAGGCGAACAACGAACATCGCAGCTTCCTGACCATCATGGTCGAGCGCCTTTTTGGCCTTGTGTTCGGCGCTGTAGATGAAGCGGTTGCCAACTGGCAGCTGTTCCAGTTCTACTTCCAGCGTCACACCGAGTTCTTCGGCGATCTCCCTTCGCATCGCCTGATGCACAGTTTCGCCTTCCTCGACGCCGCCGCCAGCAAGGGTCCATTCCCCCTCACGGTAGCCGTGTGGGCGGACCAGCAAAAACTCGCCATGATCGTTGACGACAACGGCGCGGACTTTCTGGCGGAGTTTGAGCCCGCCCTCATGAAGAAATGCAGCCATGAAACGAGGCTAGACGGCACGGGTTAAGTCTCCGTAACCCCCGCGCCCTTTTCACTGTTGTCACCCGCGCACCTGCCGTAAGGCGCGCCAATGCTTCCATTTGTGCGCCACAATGCCCGCTGGCTGGCGGCAGGGTTCCTGTTGTCGATGTTCTCGTCGTTTGGGCAGACCTTCTTCATCGGCCTGTCGGGGGCTGAGTCCCAAGCGCGTTTCGACTTGTCGGGCGGCGAGTTCGGGCTGCTCTACATGGTGGCGACGCTAGCGAGCGCAGCAACACTGCCGTGGATCGGCAAGGTGATGGACGTGATGCGCGGGCGCACTGTCGCAGCGATGGTGATGCCGGGGTTGGCCGCTGCATGCCTGCTCGCAGCCTGGTCGCCTCACATCATCGGCTTTGTCGTCGCGCTCTATCTGCTGCGCCTGCTTGGGCAGGGCATGATGACGCATATCGCTCAGACGGAAACCGCGCGAGCATTTGTCGCCAATCGCGGGCGGGCGATGTCTCTGGTGGTGCCGGGGCACCAGGCGGGCGAGGCAGTCTTGCCGGCTCTGTTCGTGCTGGTTGCCGCTGCTTTGGGTTGGCAGGGTGCGTGGACGGCGGCGGCAGCGCTAACCCTCGTGATCGGGATGCCGCTAATCATCGGTTTACTAGCAAAGCCCCGCGTTCCGCAGCAAGCTGAGATCAATCAGGCCAAGGCACAAGGGATACGCGACTGGACGCGCGGCGAGGTAATCCGCGATCCGGTGTTCTACTTGCTTTTGCTCGGCCTGCTCGCACCGCCCTTCATCGGCACCACGATCTTTTTCCATCAGGGCCACCTGATCGACGTGCGTGGATACGACCAGCTGGCGTTTGCTGGGGCATTCCCGGTGATAGCGATAACCACGGTCGGGTTCGGGCTTGTCTGCGGGTATCTGGTGGACCGGCTCGGATCCGTGCGCCTGCTGCCGTTTTTCCTCGTGCCGATCTGCATTGCCAGCCTTGCCGCAGCGTCGATCACGGCGCTCTGGGGGATCTACCTGTTCATGTTCCTGTTCGGTGTGAGTTACGGGCTGACCTCGAATATGTTCGGCGTGATCTGGCCGGAAGTTTACGGCACTGCGCACCTCGGCTCGATCCGCGCGCTGGTGGTATCGGGCATGGTTCTGGCCACGGCGGTCGGACCTGGTCTGACGGGCGCGCTGATCGATCAGGGGATCACCTTGCCCCAGCAATTGTGGTGGATGGCGCTGTGGTGCGTAGTCGCCACGGGCGCACTGGTGCTCGCCGCCCGAATGATCAGGTCACGGACTGGGCAGTCAGACTAGCAGCAAACGCAAGGATTGCCGCATACCGTCAGATAGTGTCACGCCCCCAATAGTTCAGAATATGTGCGTGAGCTGAGGACGCTGCGATATTCGGCGCCTTCTGGTCGCAGCGCCTTGATCTGTGATGCAAAATTATCAGCCTCGCGCGCGGCAGCTGCTCTGGTTTCAGGCCTGTCATTGGCACGAGCAGCAATCAGCGCAAGCTGATGACAGCGGAAGAGTTCGTTCAAATCCATGGGGTTCTCCTGTCGGGTTTCATGATGATCATTGCTTGCCCTCACGGCGCTCCTTGCGTCGGCGTGCCTTTGCGACGCGCGCCTTCAATTCGGCGTCTGGCAGCGGCGCGAGGATCGGTGCAAGCTTGCGGACGTCGTCTGGCGATGCATTGGGCCTTGCCATGATGATCAGATCGAGCATTTTTTCCGTGTTCACCTTCATTGGCGTGCCTCCGCCGGCCTAATGCGTTCACGCACCGCAGAAAAGCTGACCTCGGGCCATTCCCTCTGAACCCGTTCAAGCTCCCAGCTGTTTCGTGAAAGGAAGACCAGCGCATCGTCACCATCTTCGGCGAGATTGGCACGCTGCGATGCTATGAAGCGCTTGCGCATTGGCTCATCAGCAATGTCGATCCATCGCGCGGTTTCGTAGGCTGTCGCCTCGAAGCTGATGGGGAGGCCATACTCCGCCTCCGAGCGGGTCGAGATCACTTCAAGCTGAAGCGCGCCGACCACGCCGACAACCCAGTTCGATCCTTCGAGCGGTCGAAAGACGCGGGCGATCCCCTCTTCGGCAAGATCGAGCAGGGCTTTGCGCATCTGTTTGATCTTCATCGGATCGTCGAGCCGGACGCGGCGCAGGATTTCCGGCGCGAAGTCGGGAAGACCGGTGAAGGCGAGGCCACTGCGCTCGCTCAGCGTGTCGCCCACCCGCAGCGTGCCGTGGTTGGGAATGCCGATAATGTCGCCGGGGCGAGCTTCCTCGGTCAGTTCCCGATCCCGTGCGAGAAAGAAGATTGGATTGTGCAGGCCAATGGTCTTGCCGGTCCGGCTGTTACCGAGCTTCATGCCGCGCTTGAGCGTCCCAGAGCACACTCGCATGAACGCGACGCGGTCGCGGTGGTTGGGATCCATATTGGCCTGCATCTTGAACACGAAGCCGGCAACATCGCTGGCATCCGGTTCAACCGGCTCGGGCAGGGCTGGCTGCGGTTGCGGCGGCGGGGCGTGCCGCGCCAGCGCGGACAGCAGCGACGCGATCCCGTATTTGCGCAGCGCGCTGCCGAAATAGACCGGCGTCATGTCGCCCGACAGAAAGGCAGTCCGATCGAACGCCGGGCACGCTTCGGCAGCGAGCGCGGCATCTTCGAGCAGGCTATCGCGGGTGTGCGATGAAATGGCGGCAAGCAGGCGGTCGTCATCGAGCCGCGCATCGTCAATAATAGTGGGGCACAGCGCGCCCCCAACCTTATCCACCAGCCAGGCACGCCGCTCCTCGAACGAGTAAAGCCCGCGGAACATGCCGCCCATACCGATCGGCCAAGACATCGGTGAGGTATCCAGGGCAAGCTTGTCGGCAAGCTCGTCGAGCAGCTCGAACGGCGATCGGCCCTCCCGGTCAATCTTGTTGATGAAGGTGATGATCGGGATGCTGCGCAGGCGGCACACCTCGAACAGTTTGAGTGTCTGCGCCTCAATGCCTTTGGCGGCATCGATCACCATCACCGCACAATCTACCGCAGTCAGCGTGCGGTAGGTGTCCTCCGAGAAATCCTCGTGCCCCGGGGTGTCGAGCAGGTTAAACCGTATGCCTTGATGCTCGAAGGTCATCACCGAACTGGTCACCGAAATGCCGCGCTGCTGTTCGATGGCCATCCAGTCCGAGCGTGCCCGCCGCCGGTTGCCTTTGGAGAAGACCTCACCTGCTTCCCTGATCGCGCCGCCTTCGTGCAGCAGCTTTTCCGTCAGCGTGGTCTTGCCGGCATCAGGGTGCGAGATGATCGCGAAGGTGCGCCGGGGAAGAGCATCAGCCGCTACGGTCCGGTCTTCGGCGTCAATGGTGACTGCGCTTGCTTGGTGATCGATGAGCATCTGCGTCTCCTGCAAGGCCTGAAACAGACACGCAGAAGAGCGACCGGCCTAGCGGCCGAGTGATGCAGGTATCTCGCGATTGGGCCTCAGCCCGGAGATATCCTGCGTCGCCGGCTGCACGCCGTCGAGGCCAGAACCTCCAATATCGCGAGTATCCGTATAGTCTGTCGGAAACTCGAACCTGCGGTTTGGAACCAGCAGATCCGATTGATGCATTAGCCCAATATCTTGCCAGTGTCACCCCACTCCGAGATCGGGTCGGCTAAACCGGCTTTCGCCCAAGGTAAATCAGATTGAACGCGGGCTGCTCGCGGTAGGGCGTTGCGAATTCGACTCGTTCGACGCGGATGTCGGTTAGGCTCTGTTGAAGCGCGGCGACGAAGTCAGCATCTTCGGCATCGGTTGACCAGAGTGCGAAGACGCCGCCCGGTTTAAGTTTCGCCGTGATCGCAGAAATCGCGACGTCACTATAGAACCCCGCGCTTCTTCATCGATGAAGTGCGTGGTCGAATGGTCGATATCGATCAGGATCGCATCATGGAGCTGGTCTGGCGCTGCGGGATCGAAGCCGTCCGGCTCATCGGCGAGCGCAAAGAAATCATCCTGACGCAGAATGCAGCGCGGATCATCGGCCAAGATTGTGCCGAGCGGGACCAGGTAGTCGCGGTGCCAATGTATCACTTGCGGGATCAGCTCGACCACTGTCAGCTTCCCGACGCGCGGATCACGCAGCACAGCTTCGGCTGTGTAGCCGAGGCCCAATCCGCCGACGGCGACATCCAATGCCTCGCCGCCAGTCATTGCCAATGCGAGGTCGGCCAGCGCGATCTCGCCATCCACAAACTGGCTCGATATCAGGTAGCCGTCGTTGAGCTTGATCTCCCAGATATCCTCGCCGTCCAGGGTAAGCTTGCGGCGGCGCAGGACAAGTTCTCCGATCGGGGTCTGTTCCCAGGCGAGCTCTTCAAACATCGGGGTCATGAACTGTTGGTAGCTTGCCCTGTCCGGGTCGGCATCTTCTTTATGTATCTTCGCACTTGCAGCAATGAGCAACTTAGCCTAAGGCGCTGCCATCTTCGCCGGACCCCGCTCATGCAGGGTGGCTCGGCCCGGCGCCTATCCCCGGGATAACCTTATTCCTTTCCTCCGATGCACTGTCTCCAACGTGGCTCTCAAAAGCCTGCGTGATGGAACGTGCGGTGCGTTGGACCAGAACCAAGGTCACACATGACATATATCGAAACCATCAAGCGTGAGTGGTTGTCAAACCCGCGCGGCGACATCCTTGCCGGGATCGTTGTGGCGCTCGCGCTCATCCCAGAGGCCATCGGCTTCTCCATCATTGCAGGCGTCGATCCGCGCGTCGGGCTTTATGCCTCGTTCTCAATCGCGGTGATCATTTCGCTGGTGGGCGGCAGGCAGGGGATGATTTCCGCTGCCACCGCCGCGATTGCGGTCCTTATCCTGCCGCTGGTGCGCGATCACGGCGTCGATTACCTGTTCGCCGCCACGATCCTGATGGGCGTGATCCAGCTGATTGCGGGCTTCCTGCGGCTCAACGTGCTGATGCAATATGTGTCGCGCTCGGTGATCACCGGCTTCGTCAACGCACTCGCCATCCTGATCTTCATGGCGCAGCTGCCCGAGCTGACCGGCGTGCCGGTGCTGACCTATGCGCTGGTCGCGGGCGGCCTCGCGATCATCTATCTGTTCCCCTACCTCACCAAAGCCGTGCCATCGCCGCTGGTGGCCATCGCGATCCTGACTGCTTTGGTCTATTATGCTGGTTTTGATGTGCGCACCGTAGGCGATATGGGCGAGCTGCCGTCGTCGCTGCCGATGTGGCTGATCCCCGATGTGCCGTTCACGCTCGAAACCTTGCAGATCATCCTGCCCTATTCGGTGACGATGGCCGCAGTCGGTCTGCTGGAGTCGATGATGACCGCGCAGATCGTGGACGATCTGACCGATACCCCGTCCGATAAGCAGCGCGAGATGAAGGGGCAAGGCATCGCCAACTTCTTCACCGGCTTCCTTGGCGGCATGGGCGGCTGCGCGATGATCGGGCAATCGGTGATCAACGTGAAGTCGGGCGGCGAGACGCGGCTTTCGACCTTCGTGTCGGGCGCGTTCCTGCTGTTCCTGATCCTAGTGCTCGGCGGGCTGGTGGCCATCATTCCCATGGCCGCGCTGGTCGCGGTGATGATCATGGTGTCGATCGGCACGTTCTCTTGGCGCTCGATCAAGGACGTTCGCTTCAATCCGTGGCAATCGTCGGTGGTGATGCTCGCCACCGTCATCATCACTGTCTGGACCCACGACCTTGCGCAAGGCGTAGGCGCCGGGGTGATCCTGTCGGGACTGTTCTTCGCCAGCAAGGTCAAGCGGCTGTTTACCGTCGAGTCCGAACTTTCTGCCGATAACACCACGCGCACTTACCGGATCGGTGGCCAGGTGTTCTTCGCTTCGTCAGACAGCTTCGTTGAAGCCTTCGACTTCAAGGAAGTGCTCGATCGGGTCGTGATCGATGTCAGCGATGCGCAGTTCTGGGATATCTCGGCGGTCGGCACACTCGACAAGGCGATCCTCAAGTTCCGGCGCGAGGGAACGGCGGTGGAGATCGTCGGCCTCAACGAAACCAGCGCCGCGCTGATCGAACGCTATGCCACGCATGACAAGCCCGGCGCCGAAGCGCAGTTGGGAGCGCACTGATGGGAGAGACGCACATGGAATTCATCCTCGCCGCAATCGACGCTTCGGCCCACGCGCCGGGCGTGTGCCAATACGCCGCCTGGGCGGCCAAGCGGTTGGAGATGCCGGTCGAGCTGCTCCACGTCGTCCAGCGTCAGGATGCTGTCGCCGCGCGGCGCGATCTGTCGGGCGCGATTGGCCTCGGGGTCAAAAGCGATCTGATGGAAGAACTGGTCCGCCTGTCGGAACAGAGCAGCCGCGCCGAGATCGAGAAGGGCCGCGTCCTTCTGGCAGCAGGTGAACAGATTGTGCGCGAGGCAGGCGTGACCGATGTCACCACCCTGCACCGCCACGGCGGCGTGATCGAGACGATCCTCGAACGCGAGGAGGATGCGCGGCTCGTGGTGATCGGTCGGCGCGGCACCGACCATGAATATGCCACCGACCACATCGGGTCGATGATCGAGCGGGTGGTGCGCGCCAGCATCAAGCCGGTGATGATCGTCTCGCGCACCTTTGCCGAGCCCGATCATGTCGTGTTCGCCTATGATGCCAGCCCCGCAGCCAAGCGCGCGCTGGAACGCCTCGCCAATTCGCCGCTGTTTGCAGGTCTGCCCGTCACCATCGTTATGGCGGAATCATCGGGCGAGGCCAAGGTGGCGGCGCTTAAGGATGCCGAGGCTGTGTTTGCACCGGATCATCCGGTCACAACCGTGTTCGATCCGGGCAAGGCCGAGAAGGTCATTCCCCGCGTCGTCGCATCGGCTGACAATCCGCTGCTGTTGATGGGTGCCTATGGTCATTCGCCGATCCGCAACCTGATCGTTGGCAGCACCACCACCGAAATGATCCGCACCGCCCACGCGCCGGTGCTGCTGGTGCGGTAGCATGGCGCTTGATCTGGCTCTGCTGCGTGCAAAGCTCCTCGCCCGGCGCGAGGAGCTGCTGGCGGAGGATCGCATCTCGTCAGAAGGTCGCGCGCCGGTGACGCTGGATCAGGACAGTGTGGGCAGGCTGTCCCGGATCGATGCCATGCAGCTTCATGAAATGGCCTTGGCACAGGCACGCCGGCGCAAATCCGAACGCGGCGCGATCGATACCGCCCTACAGCGCATTGAGGATGGCGAATACGGCTATTGCCTCAAATGCGGCGAGGACATTGCCCCGGCTCGCCTTGAGAACAGCCCATCGGTCACAAATTGCATCACCTGCGCCAATGAAGGCTGATCCTGCAATGACCACAGGCACCGTCAGATATGTTGTCCCGGACGGCGGGTGGGGGTTCATCTCACGCGACGACAAGCAGCCCAAGGTCTTCTTGCACATCTCCGAGGTGCAGGCGGCGGGGTTCGACGAGATCGTCAAGGGCCAACGCTGGGCGTTCACTCTGAAGGCGGGCCAGGACGGCCGGATGTCAGCCACTGATCTGGAAGTGATCGCGTAGCACGCATTATTCGAGAAGGCCCATTGGTGGCGCGTTCGAGTGTCATTTCTGGGTGCTCGCCAGTTCACTCCCGGCTTAATTTGGAGGTCTCGACTCCTTTCAATCCCGGTCATCCGGTGCGCTCGAACTGTTTCCCTAAACCGGACATAAGAGCAGACCCAGCGGGACAAAGAGCAATACAAGGCCTGAGCAAAACTCACCGCGCCGGCGATCGTCACCCGGACGGGCCGAGACCCGGCAGGGGCTCGGTGACGCCGATCGCAGACCCAGCACATGGGCAAGCCCTGTGTGCTGCCGGCAGCCCGGCGGAATAGAGCGCGATGCCGGCCATAGGCCGGCAGGCGCCAACCTCCCCTTCGGCATCCCTTGACGCAAATGTTCTTTTTATGTTCTCGGCAACGTATGGGAACCAAACACCTCGATTCTGTCGCTGATCTCGTTCGTCATGGCCTCAATGCGCAGATCGAGTGCGGCCGCTGCAGGCGAGTGGTCATCATGCCGGCGGCCCGGCTGCGCGATCAGTGCTTCACCAGGTCGATCCCCCTCAAACTGGACATGGTAGCCCGGCACTTGCGCTGCAGCTGTGGTCATCGTGGTGCCAGGATAAATCCCACCGGCAACTAACCGGCCTGCGCTCCGCACTCGGGTGCGCACCATCAATAACGCGGCGAGGGGCGGCACTGCGGTGCCGCCCCTGCTGGTCACAGGAACTCGACGTTCTCGGCGATGATCTCGCAGCCGTAGCGGTCATTGCCTTCGGCGTCCTGCCAGCGCGAGTAGTGGATGCGGCCCGTCACTGCGAGCTGGTCACCCTTCGCCTTGTGCTGGCGCAGCGGGAGCCCGAGGCCGTTGAAGACGGTGATCTTGTGGAATTCGGCATCCTTGACCGGGTAGCCGGTTTCAGGGTCCTTCTGGACCTTCCCATCGCGGATGACGGGACGTTCGGTCACGAGGATCAGTTCGGTGATGCGGGTGTCGCTGCGATCGCGGGCAACAGGGTCCTTGGCGAGACGGCCGACGAGGTTGACGATGTTCATTGCAAAAGCCTCCTTGGTGCCGACGGCTCGTCCGCCGGTGCCCTTATCGAGCCTCGGCGGGAGAGCTGGGACACCGCGCGCCCTCGCGCGCGGGAAACCTCGGAAATCGAGGTGGTGCGGGCAGCCCGGCTTGCCGGGCAACACGGCTCGCATTTCTGCAGGTTGGCCCTAAGCTCGACCAGAGAGGCAGGGGCACTGGGCGGCGGACGTGCTGTTGGCACAGGGGCTGATTGCGTGCCTGGACATCAACCTCGCCGCGTCTCGGCTTGCTGACGCTGGCGTTGGTCGCAGGATTGATCGCCTGTCCTCGCCAATTTCGGGGAGCGAATAGTCCCTTTGCGGCAGTCGTCCGGAACACCTGACCTTGGCTACCTGGGGTGCCGATCCGCAGGGTTGCCGCCACTGGCCCGGCGTTGACGCAAAATCGGACAAGGCCCCCAGGCGGCCTGTCTGCCTGAACGGTGCGCCAATCAGTCCCGATCGACGGGAGCTGCTCCCCAGGCTGCGATGGCATCGATGATCTTTGCCGTGAACCGCGGTGGGAGACGTCCGGCAATGTACCCAGGCTGCTTCATCAGGGGCCTGATGTCGAACCCGGGCCAGGTGAAGCGGTTGAATTCCGAAATGACGATGGCGCTACCGGGAACAAGGCCGGCTGTGCGCGCAATCTCATCGGGGATCACGATGGCGTTCTTGCGCCCTTCGCCCTTGGTGGTGATCGCGGCGACCAGATAGCGTGACCCCTCCACACCCACGACGACGACGAAGCGTTCCTTGACGCCTTCGTCGCGACCCCGTCTGAACTCTTCCTCGAAGAGGTAGACGTATCGGAGGATATGGCCGGCGGCGGGGCGGTCAGTCTTCCCAGCGGTCATTGGCGAGTTCGCTGTCCGAGGGCCGTGCATTGGCGAAAGCCTTGCGGTCGGCCTCGGTCATGTCGGACGAGGCGACAGCTTCGATATTCATGTGCCCCGCAATGACGCCGCGCGCCGCCTCTTCGAGATGGCGGAAATACTCGCTATCTGCGATCACATGCCGCTCGCGGCCATGGCTCGTGAGGACGACCGGCTGCTTGGTTGCGAGATCGAGGAACTCGCCGGTGTTATTGTGAAACCGGGTCAGGGGGACCCTGGGGTGCTCATTCGCCGCCGCTGGCATGGTGGTGTCTCCTCTTGGCCTCAAAATAGCAATTATTGCCAAAATAGCAAGATTTCTGTGACGGCGCTTGCCGCACTAGCCGTCCACCTCTGTTGCCGGCAGCACCGGCAATAATGGGACGAGGCCCGCATCAATCGCAAAGCCCAGAGTCCTTGCGAGGCGGCAGGCTCGAGCGATTGACCCGTCTGGAACATCGAGCGCCTTTTCAATCTGCCCAAGGGTTTCGCCAGCGCCAGGTTCACAGACCGTGTGAAGCTTGCCCGGCTCTGCGGTGATAGCAAAGGGCCAGGTCATCGCGACACCGACAACCCCTTCGTCGAGAATGAGCAGAGTATCGCCAGCAGCGATAGTCTCGTCGGTCTGTACGGCGTCGTAGGCATTGCCCGTCGAAGCGAACGCATGGATCCGCCACGCGCTAAAGGCGAAGCGCTCGCTGTCAGTCAGCATGGCAGGCCCCCTTCGGAGAAGGCGCGCTGCGCCGCTTCTGGAAAGGCTGCGGTGAGGTTCCGGTGGAGCGGCCCGGAGGACGCCGGAAAGAAGGCGCCGGTGCTGCTCGGCCGTGTGATCCGCAGCGCGCTTGCGACGGCATCCACGACGAAACCCGCAAGCTGATCGCTCGCCGTTAGTTTGCCGAATTCAGGCGGTGCAAACCCGGCCTGATGCCAGAAGGCGATGCCGGTCTCGAGGGTCTCGAGATAGCTGGCATGGCTGCCATCGTCCTGGTCATTGTCGATGCTCGCCTCGACTGTCCGGTAGGTCCCGAAATCATGAGCGTTGGCCTTGATCCGCAAGCTGATGCCGACAGGCGGCGATCCGGCAACCGCAATCAGCGCAGCTCTGTAGAGCATGGCTTCTGCGTTATTCACGAGATCGAAATTGGGGGTGTGGCCGATCTGCGAACAGTCTTCGTTCCACGGAGCGCCGCCAAGATCGAGAGTCCAGTCTGTCTGTGCCATTCAAGCCTCCTTTGCTTGAACGGCACCTCCCCCTCCTCTCTCGCAGGCAGAGTTCCTACAGCAGGTCTGGTGAGCCCGACAGCAGCGGGCAAAAGAAAAGGCCCGCCCGCGACAAATGCGCGGACGGGCCTTCCCGATGTGACCGGCGCGGGTCGCGGCACCGGTCACGGGGGGGCTTGTCCCGGTCAGGCGTCGACGCTCACGCGCGTCTTGCCCTTGGGTGCCGGAGCGGTGCTCTCGCCCAGACCGTCGCCGCTGGCAGCCCCGCTGTCAACGCCGCGGTCGCTGGCCGGTTCGTCACCGGTGGCGGTGAGCGGCGGCAGGGCGCCTTCGCTCTCGCTGCCGAAGCCGTCGAGCGAGGCCTTGGGCTTCGAACGGCGCCAGGCAACATTGAAACTGCCGTCGTTCTGCTGGAACATCGCGACCGGGATCGGCGCCGAGAGGCTGGGGTCGTCGATCTGGCCCGACAGGAAGCACTCGCCGGTCTCGTTCGACGAGTATTCCCAGAGCGCGCCGATCTTGACCCAGCTGCGGCGGTCCGCCGAGAGCGCCATGAGATCGAACTTGGGTGCCCGCTCGTTGGTGGATTCGAAGGCGCGCAGAGCGACCGTCGCGCTGAAGGTCAGGGTGGTGATACGGCCGATGTGAACGCCTTCTGCGTTGGCCTTGAGGGTGCCGATGTTCATGTCAAATTCTCCTGATGCTGTCCGAACCCCTTGTCCGGAACACCTTCTCCCATCCCCCCTCTCCTCCGGGCCCGTGGCCCGGCCCGTGCGCCAGCCACCGCAGGCGCGCGTAATCCTGTCCAGCCCGGAGGGCTGAGGAGTCTCGATAGGTGCTTTGGAGCTGAACCGGCCCTGCTTCGAGCCCTGGGCGGTCCGTACCGACTTAAGCTTCGGACGCGGGCCCGTCCTTGATCTGGCTGAGGCGGGCCATGAAGGCCTTGGCTTCGAGCTGATTGGGTCCATCGCGCGTGGCGAGGCAGGCCATCCTGTCGATCTCGAGCTGTGCGGCAAGACTTGCCTCGATTTGGCAATAGGGTTCGAGCACGCGGATTGCGTCAACTGCGCGGGGAAGCTCGCCGAAGGCGGTTCCGACCCATACGAGTTCGATCTCCTCCCCGTCTTCGTCAGGGGCGCTCAGAACCTGTGCGAAATAGGTCTGAAGTGGACGGTCCCAGCCAACATAGGCACTTGCCGCCGCAGCCCCGTCACGAAGCGGTACTTTGTGTCTGCTCATACGCTCGTTACCTCCCCACCATTTGCTCGGCTGATGCCCCGCAGCGCAGTGACATGTCCGCCCCTGAACTGATCAGTAGTCCGCTGGCCGCATCAGCGTGATGACGCGCCGTGTCATCGCTGGATTGGCCGGATCCTCTGACCCGAACGCCAGTTCGGTATCGAAATAATCGATTTTCATCAGCACCTTGATGCCATCGACATCCATGCTTGCAAAGTCTCGCTCGGGAGAATCCGGGGCGAAGGTGCAATGGCGCAGAGCGGCCATCAACCGGGCCTGGGCCATCATACTGTCTGCCACGGTGTCGCCGCTGAATTCTGCAAGCAGCCCGGAGGTCATGACGATGCGGGCCGTTCGGTCACGGCCCTGGCGTGCGGCATCATTGAGCAGCGCGATCCGCTCGGTGCGCTGCCGCGCGCAAGAGAGGTCGGTTGTGTCATGCATTGGAGCTCTCCTCCCGATCAAAGGGGCGATCAGCGGGCAACCGGAAGGCCTCGCGGGCCTCAGCCGGCAGGCTGACAAGCGGACAGCTGAACATCGATCGCGGTCCCGGGGGCGACGGTAATAGCAACCTGCCGATCCTTGGGAATGACCCACAGGATGCCGGCGAGCGTGTCGCGGATACGTGCCGCAATGGCCTCTTCTTCGCCGAGCAGCACCCGGGCCGCGAGCTCGCGCGCATCGCGCAAGAAGTGCTCGTGCTGGGTGTCCCAAGAATCTGCCTCGCTGTCGTCGCTCGCGCAGAAACAGACGTTCTCGATCAGATCGACCAGCGTTTCAGGAGTCAGCGCCGGACCCGGCACATAGGCGATGCGGATCTGATTGACACCGCTGTACCAGCCATCCTCATCCACGACGAAGGCCACATCTGCCGGGATCCGTTCCTCGCGCTGCGTTTCGCTGGCGCGGTGGAAGACGCAGAACCTCAGTTCGATCGTCTCGGCACGCACATGGTCATCGAGCGGCGGGAAACTGCCGTTCTCGGCGATGACGTGGCCCTGCTCCCCGGCTGAAACATAGAAGCGCACGTTGCCGAGCTGATGCAGCGCGTCATACCAGCCATAGCCTGCGTAGGCAGGATGGTTCTCGACGAGGTGCGGGCGCAAAGGGTGCTCGCGCAGCGCGCGCTCCAGTCCCTGTGCAATATCGGGCTCAAGATCCGCGACAAGGATCGTTTCCGCACCTGCTGCGACCTCCTCATATTCGACATTGACGTTGTCGCTCTCCGCGATGGCCGCATGCCAGCGGGGCAGGCAGGGGTCGGCCTCCGGCAGCGCGACCCCCAAATCGCGCGCTTCTTTCCAGTTCTCGAAGGAAAGCCGGTGCTGGCCTCTGTGCGCCAGCGCGGAATAGATCGTGCGCTTGCACGCTACCTGCAGCGCCGCAAAGGCGGCGTTCTCGACGAATTCCTTGCGCGCCGGGAGCACAAGGGCAAGGCCCGGGGTGGCCCCGATATCGAGCCGTGCATGGTAGCCGGTATTTGCCGCGCCACACCTGCGCCCAGCCGAGGAACACCCGCTGGTCGCCCGTCAGGCCGTCCAGCGTCGGCGCCGGCTTGCCCTGCAGCGAGATGCGATAGGCGTCCAGTCCGAGCAGCAGCCCGCCGAGGTCGGCGATGTTCTCGCCCATGGTCAGGTCGCCGTTGATCTTGGCGCCGGGCAGGATCTCCACCGCGGCGTACTGCTCGCCGAGCTTCTTGGCCTGGGCCTGGAACTTGGCCGCGTCTTCGGCCGTCCACCAGTCGGTCAGCCGGCCGTCGCCGTCGCTCTTGCGGCCCTGGTCGTCGAAGCCGTGGGTGATCTCGTGGCCGATCACCCCGCCGATGGCGCCGTAGTTGATCGCCGGATCGCCGTTCGGGTCGAAGAAGGGCGGCTGCAGGATGCCGGCCGGGAAGACGATCTCGTTCTTGGTGGACGAGTAGTAGGCGTTGATGGTCGGCGGGGTCATGCCCCACTCCTCGTCGTCGACCGGTCCGCCGAGACGGTTCACCCGGAAGGCCCAGTCGAAGGCGGCGGCCCGCTCGACGTTGCCGTACAAATCGTTCTCGACCACCCGCAGGCCGGTGTAGTCGCGCCACTTGTCGGGGTAGCCGATCTTCACGTTGAACTTGGCGAGCTTGTCGAGCGCCTTCTCCTTGGTCGGCGCGCTCATCCAGTCGAGCTTCTCGATGCGCGCCTTCATCGCCGACTTCAGGTCGGCGACGAGCTGCTCCATCTTGGCCTTGCTCTCCGGCGGGAAGTAGGCGGCCACATAGGGCTTGGCCAGAGCCTCGCCGATCTGGGAGTCCACCAGCGAAACGCCCCGCTTCCAGCGCGGCCGCTGCTCCGGCTGACCGGACAGGGTCTTCTGGCGGAACTCGTAGAAGGCCTGGTCGAAATCCTTCGACAGGTAGGGCGCGGCGTTGTCGGCCAGGTGGAAGGCCGACCAGGCCTTCAGCGTCTCGAGCGGCGTTCCGGCGTAGATCGCGGCGATCTTCGGGAAGGCGGTGTTCTCCGCGGCGATGACCCGCTTAACTCCGCCCAGGTCCGCCCCCTCCATGAAGGCGCGCCAGTCGAAGCCGGGCGCGAACGCGGCCAGCTGGTCGACCTCGTAGGGATTGTAGGTCTTGTCGTCGTCGCGCCGCTCGGCCCGGGTCCACGACACCTTCGCGATTTCGGTTTCGAGCGCCAGGATCTGCTTGGCGGCGTCGGCCGGGTTCTCCCAGCCGGACAGGGTCAGCAGCCGCGTGATGTATTCGACGTACTTCTCCCGCTGCGGGGCGAATCGCTCGACGAGGTAGTAGTCGCGGTCGGGCAGGCCCAGGCCCGCCTGGCCGAGGTAGACGGCGTAGCGCTCCGGCTCCTTGGCGTCGTCGTAGATGTAGGCGGAGAAGAAGGAGCCGCCGAAGCTCTTCATCGAGGCGCCCATCAGCCGGGCGATGTCGTCACGGCTCTTCGCGGCGCGGATCGCGGCCATGTCCTGGGCCAGCGGCCTGGCGCCCAGCGCGTTGACGCCGGCCTCATCCATGAAGCTGCGGTACATGGCGCCAATCTGGGCTTCTTCGCCCGTCGCCGCGCGATTGGCGGCCGCCTTGTCCAGCACCGTCCGCATGCGGTTCACCGACAGCTCGTTCAGCGCGTCGAACACGCCGAACCGCGAGCGGTCGGAGGGGATCTCCATCTTCGAGAGATAGGTCCCGTTGGAGAAGTGGAAGAAGTTGTCACCCGGCTCCACGGCCCGGTCCATGCCGGACAGGTCGAAGCCCCAGGTCCCCATGCGGGGCGCTTCGGAGAGCTGCGGGCCGCCGCCGCCGCCGCCGGCCGTCTCGGCCTCCAGCAGGCCCGCGTGGGCGCGGTCGAAAGCGGCCGCCGGTTGGGCGGCGATGGCAAGTGCGGCCGCCGCGGCGGCCCCGAGCCAAAAGGTCTTCATGAAGAAAAACACCTTGGATGATGCATAGTTGGGGCGGACCATGCCTCGCCCGGCCCCAACTTCGCTCATTACTTTTTTGTTAGGTGGCCGGGGCGGCCAGCGCCTTCAGCGCCATCTCCTTCACCGAGCGGTAGTCGAGCTTGCCGTTCGGCGCCCGCTCCACCTTGGCCAGCACCAGCTCGCGCGGCGCCTTGTAGTCGGCCAGGATGGACTTCACGTGGCCCGACAGGTCCTGAAGCGTGGGCGCCCGGTCCCCGACGAAGTCGACGACGGCGCAGATCCGCTCGCCGAAGCGGGCGTCCGGCACCCCGACCACCGCCGCGTCGCGCACGCCCGGGAAACGCTTGAGCGCCTCCTCGACCTCTTCGGGGAAGACCTTCTCGCCGCCGGTGTTGATCACCTGCGAGCCTCGGCCCAGCAGGGTGATGGTCCCGTCGGCCTCGACCGTCGCCCAGTCGCCGGGCACGGAGTAGCGCTGGCCCTCGAAGACCCGGAAGGTCTTCGCCGACTTCTCCTCGTCCTTGTAGTAGCCGACCGGCGTGTGGCCGCCGACCGCCAGCAGGCCGCGTTCGCCCGACCCGGGCTGGACCCGCCGGCCGTCCTCGGTGAACACCGCCGCGTTGGCGCCGACCGCGAACTTGGCGGTCTGGGCCGGGGCGGCGGCGTTGGCCATCGAGCCGGCGAGGCCCGGCGCCTCGGAGGAGCCGAGGGAGTCCATCAGCGTCACCTGGGGCATGTGCTTGAGCAGGCCCTGCTTGTTCTCGGCGCTCCACATCGTGCCCGAGGAGACGATGCCCAGCAGGCTGGTCAGCTTCCAGCGGCCCGGGTTGGCGTCGAGCGTCTCCAGCATCGGGGCGGCGAAGGCCAGGCCAACGATGATCAGGCTGGAAACCCCCAGGCGGTCCACTTCGTCGAACAGCTCGACAGCGTCGAACTTGCGCGACGGCAGCACGGCCACGGTGGTCCCGGCGTTCAGCGCCCAGAGCGAAGTATACTGCGCGGTGGCGTGCATCAGCGGGGCCACGGCCATCGTCACCGCCTGCGGCGCGCCGCTGGCGACCACGGCCTTCACGCGCTCGCCGGCCTCGGCGAGCGTCTCGAGCGGTCCCAGGCCCAGCAGCAGGTTCGCCCCGCCGCCCAGGCTCTTGAAGAGGTCCTCCTGGCGCCACATCACGCCCTTGGGCATGCCGGTGGTCCCGCCGGTGTACATCATCAGGATGTCGTCGCCCGAGCGGCCCCAGGGGGCGACCGCCCGCTCGGCGCCGGCCGAGGCGATCGCCTCGTAGTCCTCGGCCCAGTCCGGGACCGGGTGGCCAGCTTCGGGAACGGCGAGCCAAAGCTTCACCTTCGGCAGGCCGCCGCGCACCTTGTCCGCGGTCGCTGCGAAGGAGGCGTGGAACACCACCACCTCGGCGTCGGCGTTGTCGAGCAGGTAGGTCAGCTCCTCGCCGCCGTACCGGTAGTTGATGTTGAAGGGCGCCAGGCCCGCCTTGAAGGCGGCGAAGTAGCTCTCGAGGTATTCGGGGGCGTTGTAGAGGTAGGCGCCGACCTTCGACTGGTGAGACACGCCCGCCTCCAGCATCCGGCGGGCGAGCGCGTTGGCGCGGCGGTCGAAATCCCTGTAGCTGACCACCCGCGGCCCCTGGATCAGGGCGGGCCGGTCCGGCGCGGCCGCCGCCACGCTCTCCCACAGGTTGGCGTAATTCCAGGCCTCCATCGGCGCCTCCAATACATAAAAGCCGACATTCCCCAAGTGGCCCGCCGCTTGACTTCAAGATCGCCTGATTTTGCTCGCTGGGCAAGCGTTTTTCGCCCCGAGCGGTGTCTGTCGTCGCGCAAACGGCCGAAGTCGGGTGGATCAAGCCTCGAACCCGCAGCATTCTGGCCCGGCAGAGCCGCTTTTCCGCGCGGCAGACGGACCTGTCCTGCCGCTTTCGTTCAGCTTGGGCATGGATCGTGGTCATGCGCATGACGGAGGCGTTCGAAGACGGCGGATGGCGGCAAGGACGGCCCGCACCATCGGGCCGGTGACGGCGACCTCGGCCAACTGGAAGGTAATGGCGCGGGCGTGGCGGACGACGCGGGCGCCGATCTTGATCAGCTTGAGTTGCAGGCTGGTCAACGACCAGTCCGCCATGGCCTCGGGCAGTTCGATGCAGCGCAGGAAGGTTGCCAGGTTGTAGGCCAGCGCGTGCAGTTGCAGCCGCACCTCGTTGTGCCGGAACTTCCGGCATGACAGCCGCGTCCAGCGAAAGGCATATTTGCCTTCCTTGATGTGCTGCTCTGCGGTGCCGCGCTGGTTGTAGAACCTCACCACCCAGTCTGGCTCCATCGGCAGGTTGGTGACGATGAAGCCGACTTTGGGGAACAGCTCGCCCGGATGCCATTCGATCTTGGCGATGACGCGGCGCGGCTTGTCCCAGGACGCCGCCTGATACTCGAAGTCCTCGAAGAACCGTTTGACCTTGGTCAGCGAAGGCCGTCCCACGGGCCGTGTCAGCCGATGCGCGATCTTCTCGCGCAAGACGGCGTTGGCGGGCAGACGGATGGCGTAGAAGAACCTGGCTTCTTCCAGCCGCATATAGATCGCGGGGATCGCGTAGGCAGCGTCGGCCCGGAAGAAGCGTCCACCAAGGTCGCGGCCAGCATATCGGGCAATGACGGGATCAAGGACATCCCGCCAGCCATCGGCGCTGTGGACATTGCCGTTACGCAGGGCGCAGCGCTCCAGCATGCCAAACTGGTTGAACAAGAAGATGGGGTGATAGCAGGTGCAGTCGAAATGCCCGTTCCAGGCAGTACCTTCCTGATCGCCGTGGGTGGGGCTGACCGAGCTGTCCATGTCCAGCACGATGTATTTCAACCCGTTGCGGTCATGAAACCGGTCGATCCATTGGCCGTTCAGATCGGCCAGCGCCGCCCGGTTCGCGGCCAGAGCCAGCGTCTCGGTCTCGAACCGTCCCATCTGCGATGCCGAAGCAGCTTGCGCCTCGACGGCCCTGCCGCCAACGACCTGACGCATCACGGGATCGAGGGCCAAGCGGTCGGCATCGTTCACATCCTCGTATCCGGCCAGTCGTCCGAACACCGATTGCCGGAACAATCCGTCAAGCCGATGGAGCGTGTTCTTCCCGGTGCGGCTGTCTCGCAGCGCCTCCGACGCCAGATTGGACAGGCCGAGCACGTCATCAAGCTCGCGCATCACCAGCAGGCCACCGTCTGAACTGATCTGCGCACCACGGAACTCCAGACGCACACGGCGGTCGAAATCAACCCGATCTCCCCGCGCCAAGCCCGCACCCTCCAGGTGATCCATGAAACGCGCCCCTCGCAGCCGTCAACGCCATGATTTATATGCGAAATATCACGATTACGACAGCGAAATCAGCGACTTACTTGGAGAATGTGGGGGTAGGTCTTGCCGCCAAGGCTCTCCGAGACGCTGGCAAGCTTGCGGGTGAGCGCCATCCCATGGAAATTCGTCGTGGGGTCCTGGTGGTATTCGCGCCCCTCGAACACGCCGATCTGGCTGCCGTTCCACTCGGCAATGTAGATCGCCTTTGCGAGAAAGTCCTCGCGCGGCACGTGCGCGCCATTGAAGAACACCGGCAGCGGGTAGAACTTCGCGACCTCGCGCAGAATCCGCTCGGTCGTCTGCTCGCTCACCCCGGGCATCAGGAAGGTGATGGTCGTCCCAACCGGGCGAGCCAGGGGCACCACGGCAATGTCCTGCGCACCGGTCCAGCCATCCGCTGGGACATGGACCGACCATCCGGTGTCGGCATCGGCATGACGCGTGCTGATCCGGGTATCCTTGCCCGCCAGGCTGAAGACACCCATGCCTGCCGGGTCTTCGGCCTCATGGATGTGCTGGCTCCAGCCCGAATCCCCCAGCGCAATCATGGTCTGGGGATCGGCTACCCCGGACCCATCATCGACAAGGGTCAGGCGCGCTCCGTCCTGATCCGCGCAGCAGGCGATATCGATCCGGGAAGCGCCAGCGCGGCGACTGTTCTGGAGGAGCTCGCCGAGGATATCGCCGATGGTTCCGTTAAAGAGGCGCGTGACTTTGGTGATCGTCTTCGGGCTGACGCTGGGTCGGATGACTGTCAGGTTCATGGCAAAGGGTCCTTCATCGCACTGGTTCGCCCTTCCCCTCCCCCTTCCCTCCAGATCGGCGGATCGATGCCTGGCCATAGCCGGGCGGCCTTCGGCGAGCTCTTCAGCCCACTCGTTTCGGTCGCAGGGCATCGGGCATCGGGATGATCTCGTGCGCCGTATCGCGCAGCGCCGTGACCTCGCCGCGCGCGGCGTAGAGGTCCTTCGCGATCAGCGCGCAGACTTCTGCCTCGCCATAAGTTGGCCGGCCAAGGTGATCGACGCGCTCGACTTGCCGGGCAATCACGCCGACTTTGCCTTCCGGCACCCATTCGGCCCAATCGCCCCAGGCGCTGGTCACGCAGAATTCGCCGATCGCGGCGATGTAGGCCTTACGCGTCCGCAGGATCGCAGAGGAATTCTCCTCTACGGCCTCGCCGGTGAAGGCGCTGAAGCGGTCCGGGTGCCAACATTTGGCGGTATCGCGGGCAAGCTGCAGGAAGCCCGCGGAGCAGGAGCCCTGCCGTTCTAGCTCGCTGGTAAAGGCAAGGATCGGGAGCGCCCAATCGCAGTCTTCTTCGTAGGACCCGCCCTCGATCTGTAGCGCCGGCGGCATGGCGGCCTGTCTCTGATCGGACAGAATGATGCCGCCGTGGCTGGCGGTCATCACCGACCAAATGCCCGGGCCAAGCTGATCGGCCTGCTGGACGGCGCCCCAGATCGATGTCGATGGGCGCGGCGACGGAGCGAAGCTTGTCATGAGCGAACTCTCTTTCTTCCGGTTCGCTCACATCCTCCCCCTCCCCTTCACTCGAGAAGGCGGCGGGCTTGGCTGATAATTGCCTCAGGCGTCACGCTGCTGACGGCCATGGATACGACAAGCCCGGCCTGACCGAGACGCTCGCGCTCGATGCTGCGCAGCTCAAGATAGTCAGCATCATCCGACTGCAGGATCTGGAGCGCGAACTTGCACTCCACCCCGCTATGCTCATCGAGCAGCGCCACCAGGAAATCCGGCCTCGCTGAGCCCGCAGCCAGCGTTATGTCAAAGAGGACCTTCTTGACCGCCATCCTGACACCGAGACGGCGCAGTTCATACTGGGCCTGTTGGAGCGCGCGCAGCACGTCGCGATCATGGTCGCGCTCGGCGGGCACGAACTGGTTTCCGCTGAAGACGGGCTGGGCATAGGCGCGCAGCGCAAGGTATCCTTCGCGCCGGCTGTGCTCGCCGACGACAGCAAGCACCAGAAACGGGGGCTCGACCTCGGCCCGGATGATCCCGGTGTGCTGGATGCGATTGCGGATTTCGACAGTTCCGAGCCCCGTCACCACCTCGCTGGATGTGACCTCGCTCGCTTCGAGAAGCAGAAAGGCCTGCGGTGCAAACTCGGGCGGCCAGGTCTCGGCCGCAGCCCGCAATCGGGCATGGACGCGCCGTTTCTCGTAATCGATCGCGTTGGTGTAGAGATGATCCGACAGCCGAATGCCCGGCGCGATGTCGAGGCCCTGAGCAGCGCGCTTGAGGTGGCGCATTTCTTCGCTGATCGAGCCTGCGCGCCTGCCACTGGGCGGTAACTCGCGCAGGATGTTCGACCCTGCGCGTTCGAGCAGAAGCCAGAGCAGCTTGCCGAGGCGCGGGATGGCGACGCCGCGTGAGCGATCGTCAGGCTCTATGTCCTCTGGCCTCTGCGCAAGCTTCTCCGGTGCCTTCTGGTGTGCGCTGAACAGGCCTTTTGGCAGGCCGATGGCATAAAGCGAATCCTTCACGGTCTCGCGGATGCGCGGTGGCGCCTGCGGTAGATGAAACGGGCAACCTGAATCGTGGCCAGGCCGTGAAGTAAGACGCCGGAGGTAATAGGTCTCCTGAAAACTGAGATATGCCGCGCTCATCAGCGGCGGTGGCCGCTCTGCCCCAAGGCAATCGCAGGCGATCCACTTGTGGTTCTCTCGCGCGGTGGAGACCAGTGAGACGCAAGCGCGGTGGTCGGCCTCGCTGCCCCGGCCTGTATACCAGCGCACCAGCGCAGCCTTCAGCTCGTCACTGATGGCGACCCTGCCGGTCTTTCCTGTGGTGTCCTTACCTACCAGCCACATGCATGATCACGCCTTGACCCTGTCGCTTGTTCACGATATGTTCATAATCTGCAGGAGCCCACAAATAATGAACAAGGTCTTTGATATCGGCAAGTTCGACCTCGATGTCACGCTGCGCGACGCGGCGCTTGATCCGAATTGCCGTCCAACCAAGCGCATGCTCGCCAATGCCTCGATCGGAGTGGAGCCGTTCGATGCTTATTACTCAGCGCGCGAGCTCTATGAGACCTTGCAGGGCGTCTTTCAGGGCCTGATGGCCCTGTTCCTGCCCGCAATGCCGACTTTACCGAAGGCCCATCGTGGTATCTCGATCCCGGTCTTGGAGGGATGATCGAGGAATAAGCGGCCATCAGTTATTGCGAAGGCCAAGTCGGTCGTCGTCATCAACACACGTGATGCGCCCGTCCCAGCTCCACAGGACCAGATTGAGCGCGTCCGCAGGGGCACCGCGGGCGTAGCTCGGGACGACGATGCCGGCATAGCCTTGCGCGATCGCGGCCTCCGCCAGATCCTGCGTCGGGACCGGCTTGCCTGAGAGCATCCGATCACGCCACGCCGGGTCGGCGAGCTCAGCCGGTGCGATACCGAAATGCCGCAATGCAGCCGCATCGCGGCCATCGAGCAGCGGTCCGATGTCGGCCTGATAAGCGACGAGCGTGGTGGGCTGGAGGGTGCCAACCTGATTGGCCTCGCGCAGCGCGGTCTCGGGGGCGAGGGAAGTATAGAGCGCGATGCGCCCGATGCGATTGAACCGTCCGCCAAACCGGGCCGCCCCCTCCCCTGAGAGGGGTTCGCGGGACCAGACCGGATTGTGGGCGCGGTAGAGCAGCCCGGTAAAGTGCATTGGACTAGGCGTGGACGCCAGCGTCGACGGCGTCGATATAGGTCAACACGTCATCGGCCCGGTTGCTCTGTACCAGCTGCATGGCGGTCTGGCCCGAGAAACCCGGGAGCGGTTCCGAGCGGTACCAGGCATAGGCCAGCAAGGCCGAGCCAAAGCGCGGCTCGACCTTGTTGAGCACCTCGACCATTTGGCGAAGGCGGCGCTGGGTACGATCGGACGCGATCCGGTCTTTGCGCTGGATCGCGTCCTTGCCGAGGCCCAGCGAGCGTGCGAGTTCGTCGCTGGTGGTCCGCAGCGCGTCGACGATCTTGCGCGGAGCAAACGCGCCGTTGTCAGCGTAGTTTTGAATCGCCATTGCACTTTCCCATGAATTCTGACGCGATATAGCGTCAATCTTTGCGGTAATCAAGGTTTGCTGTGCCAGACCCAGCAGGTGTTCCGGTTCTGCCGCAGACGTTTCCCGCTCTTACAAAACCACGACCTGCAATTCGATCGCACCGGGAAGGCCCTCTTCTGCAGGCAGAACGCAGAAGGGCTGGAGCTTGCTGTCCGTCCTCACCACGGCATGGCTCTGCCCGGAATCTGCGGTCATCCGGATGGCGAGGCGCTCGGCATTGGCGCGTCCGCACAGGATCGCCCTTCTGGGATCGAGGCTCTGAAGCAGCATGGGTTACCTCCCGAGCGTTACGGCGTTGCCGGGAAGAATGTGCGCGGCGCACGCTTGGGCGGCACGACTTCGAACCGGCGCTCCATCAATCTGCTGATGCGGAACCGGCCTCGGCCATCGGGCGTGCTGAGTTCAATCTTCGCGCCGCGCTTTGTCACCCTGAATTCGGCGTGTTCGCTCCCGTCGGTGAACTTCATGGGTTCAGGCAGCCGGATCATGTCGCCATCGGCGATCTTGCGTTCCTTCAGCCGCAGCTGCCGGTAGCACCGGTTGCGCCAGTCGAGGGCATAAGGGTGATTGGTTGGCCCCAGCTCCTCGAGGATATTTCTGGGACATCCGGCCTCCACCGGCCCGGAGTTTTCATCCATGTCCTTATAGCCGAACAGGAGGCCGTCTGCGGCCTTGGGGTTCCAGCGCACCAGACAGATCACCGCGGAGATGGCGTGGGTCTGGTTGTTCGGTCCAAAGCGCTGGACAGCCGCGTAATAGGCCCCGGTTGTGGACACGCTTCTGATGACCCGGCATCCTTCAAAGCTGCCGGTTTCTTCATTCTCGCGCTCCCATGTGAGCTGATTGTCGAGATAGGCCTTGGGAGTGTCGAAGCCCCCCATTCCGGCACGGTGCATGTAAAGCCAGCCCATGCGTGTTCTCCTTCAGATGAGCCCCGGCTGCGCCGGAGGTGCGATCTTCAATTCGCGCGCGATCCGCGCCGTGAGTGCGGGAATGTCTGCAAGGGCGGTGATCGGCGCTTTGCGCATCACCGCGCCAGGCGGTTTCCAGAACGGGTTGCGCCAGGCGAGACCCGGCTCGCCGAACCTTTCCGGGCTGATCCGGACATAGATACCTTCGGCTTCCAGCACATGCTCGCCCGCGAGCTGTTCCTGTGAGGTGTAATAGCTGATGCGGTAATCGGCGTGATCGAGCCCGATCCCTGCTGCGATCTGGCGGAGTGCGCGCGTGCCCTCGCGCCGGTAGTGGCGCAGCTCTTCGGGACGATAGTCGATCCCGCGCTTGACCAGCGCAATGATCGCCGGTCTGTGCTTGAGCTCGGCAAGGCGTTCGATGCACTGGGACCGCAGCGCCTGGTCGTCTGCCTCACATTCGGTCGGCCTTCCGTCGGCAATGCGCTGAAGGTGGCGGGTGAGGAGCAGCACTGCCGGGCAGCTTCCAACCTGCCGGCCTGCAAGGCGGACATCATCGACGGCCTCGTTCAATGCCCGCAGCGCATTCTCGAAGGTTGTCAGCCCGTCGGGCTGGAGTGCGCGGCGGTAACGGTAATCGATGTCGCAGGACATGAGGCTTCCTTTCCATTGCAAGATGCAATGGCCCCATCCCCCTTCCCTCAATGCAGGCTGCGACGATGTTCGCTTAGGCCCTGCAGCGGCAACGGCTCGTAGATCATCGGTCGCAGGAGCGTGTTTGGCGCAATCTGTTCGAGGATTCGCGCAACTGCCGAGACGGCAGCGCCCGCCTCGGTTGTCTGGATGATGAGCGTTCGGCCTTGACCCGGAGCTGTACCAAGTGACCAACCGGCGTCCCCCTTGCCGAGAAGACCGTCCAGCACCTGGCGTGGATCCCTCTGGGGAAACAGGCCTGCGATATACTCAGCCAGCACACCGCCAATGGGCGCCCTCCCCCGGCCTGCAACATCGCCCGCATAACGGTGAAGCTGGGTGAGGCGAACGACCTCCTCGGGGGCTGGCTCAAGCACAAGCCGGAACTGGCGCCGTTTCATCGGCTTCCTCCCCTTCATCCTCCGCAGGTTCGCTCTGGTAGCCTGAATAGGCCGCAAGATGGTTGAATGCCTGATCGGCCTTCGCGGCCGCGGTGATGATGGCCGTCTTGTCGGCCTTGAGGATCTCCAGCCAGTGCGAGACATAACTGGCATGGCTTTCGTGGAGGTCTGCCGGAAGGCCCAGTTCGTAGCAGATCCGGGCACTCACCTGCTCTGCTACCAGCTCCTCGAAAGCGTATGCCTTGTCGCCGAAGCGCTTGCCAAATTCGCGGGCAAGCCGAGAGGCATGGCCTGACCAATGGCCGAGTTCATGCGCTTTCGTAGCCACGAATCCGTCTTCGGTGTTAAAGACATTGGGGTGCGGAAGCTGAATGTAATCAGCGCCCGGCGAGTAGAACGCGCGGTCTCCGCCGAGGCGTATATCAGCCGGGACGGGTGCGAAGAAGCGCTCGATGGCAGCGGTCTTCTGCGAAGGCGTCGGCGGCGCTTCGGGCACCGGACTCGGATAGAAATGGGGCGGTAGGCCATCGATCTGCGAGGCGTTGAACACGCTGTAAGCGCGCATGAAGCGGATTGTTTTCGACGACTCTTCACCGGTCGCCTGGTCGACCGCGGTCTTCTTCGTGCTGTTGAAGTAGATGCTCGGCTCGGCGGTCTCGCCCTTGCGCACCTGTCCGCCAAGCTCGATGGCCTGGCGCCAGGTCATCCAGTAGCGTGAGCCATATCCATAGTGGTCGGCGACCGCCCAAAGATAGAGGCGGTTGATCCCTGTATAGGGGACGCCTGCAGCGCGCAGCGGCGCTCCGCCCATACCGGTCTTCTTCCAGGGTCGGCGCCAGGGCAGCGTTCCGGCCTCGATTGTAGCGATGATCAGATTGGTGATTTCCTGCGCGACGTCGCGCTTGGGTCGTTGGCGCATTGGCCTGCTCCTCAACAAAAAGAGGCCCGGCTCACTCAGGCGAGTGGCCGGGCCAGGTCATCAGGAGGGGTGTTTTGCCGCCTTAGGCGGCTACCGCCGCTTCTTCACAGGCGACTTCTGGTTGATGGTCATCGATGAGCTCGTCGGCCTCGCTGTCGGCTTCACCGTCATCGCCATCGCAGACGTCGGCGACAGGTTCGCTTTCGTCGGTGTCCGGGATGGCCGGATCAGTGGGATTGGCAGCAATCGTGAACTTCATGCCTTCAGGCAACCAGGCCAGCGCTGCTTCCTTGACGTCCTGTTCAACGATCGCCTTGCCGGCGAAGATCGTCTCGCAGGTCTTGGCGAGGTCAGCCTTCTTCGATGCGGCATAACGCGCCGCAAGATCGCTGCCGCCGACTTCGGTCAGTGCCGCAAGACACGAGGTCTTGCTCACGCGGTCGAAGAAATTCTCGGCCGTCGGCCGCCACATCGCTGCAACGTCGATGTCGAGCATACTGCCCATGACAGCATGGATCGGATGGTATTCCGAACCATAGCCCTTCTTGGCTTCGAGCGAGATGGCCACCGCATAGGCCAGCCACGCCGCCTTGGCTTCGTCGGCAAGTTCCCGGAAGGCAATGAAGCGCTGTGCTGCACAGCCATGTTCCTGCCATGCCGTGTCGAGCGCGTTTTCGGCCTCGGCGAGAATCCCTTCGGCTGTGGACTGCGAAAGTTCTCCGGTCGCAGGATCGCTGGGTCGTCCGCCCTTGATCGAGGTGCCCCGGCTTTCATAGCTGCGGCTGTCAGCCAGCGCGAAGATGGCGAAGTCGAGCGCGAGCCCGGCATCACTGAGGAGGGATGCTGACAGGATATTGCGGCGCTGGACCGAAAGCTCGTCGAACAGGCGGGCGCTGATGGGCTTTTCCGTACCCGGCGCAACTGCCTCGGGCCTGGAAGGTGCAGCGCTGCCTCGCTTGGTGGAACCTGGCACCGGCTCTTCGGCCGTCGCTGTCACCTTGCCATTCTCATCGGTCTCGAACGAAAGGCGCTTTTCGCTGTAGTAATCGGCCTCGAGGACCATTTCGCCGCGGGTGGTGAGAACCAGGAACCGTCCGGCCTCATTGCGCCATTCTTCGGGCAGTTCGCGCACCGGGTTATTGAGGTCACTGCGCTCAGCATCGAGATCTTCATACTCGGCCTCGAGCTGCCCAAAATCGGCCTCGTCGCCTTCATTGCCTTCGTCGATGATCTCGCTGATTTCTTCCATCCGGGCATCGATCGCGTCAATTCGGGCACGTGCTTCTTCGGAAAGCGGTGCGGGCGGGAGGCGAACCGCAGTAACGCCCATTTCGCTGCGCGCCTGCCAGGAATTGGTCGACGCCACCGGGCTAATCCAGGCAAGGCCCGTTTCAGCAGCGATCCGCTGGGCTCCGGCTTCCATCTTCTCGGCCGCAAGCCTGTGGGCGATCTCGATGTCGATCCAGCGATCATCTGCGGCTTCGCTGAAGAGGTCGCGTTCGATCTTGCCGCCGGCGGCCACATAGGCATCTTCGCCAATCAGCAGCGCAATCGGGTCGTTGCCGCGCATGGAACCGCTCGCCACCATACGCCGGATGGCATCGGCGCTTGGGTTATAGGCATAGCGCATCTGCTCAAAGACCCGCAGCTGCACCTCGTGCTGATCGGTAGCAGCATAGGCTTTCGCGATTTCGAGAGTGACATCGCCCTTGGCAAGCGCTTCGAAGATCGGCTCGGCGAGATTGGCGAGCCGCAGACGGCCTTCCACAAAGCGCTGGGTGAGGCCAAAGCGTTTGGCGACCGCGGCAACATCGCTGCCTTCCTTGATGAAGTGCTGGAAGGCGCGGCATTCCTCAGCCGGTGACATCCCGACGCGCTGGAAGTTCTCAGCCAGCGAGGCCTCGCCAGCTTCCTCTTCGCTGCCCTCAAGCAGCTTGCATTCGATCTCGGTATCGGGGTCCCACGCACCGCGCGCGACGATCATCTCGATGGCTCGCAGCCGGCGACCACCGGCGATGACGGCAAACTTGCCGCGCTTCTTACTCTTGGTGACCAGCAGGTTCTGCAAAAGGCCGCGCGCTTCGATGTCGGCGGAAAGCTGGATATCGTCTTCTTCGCTGCGCGTTTTGCGCACGTTGGCATCGCTCAGATAGAGCCGGGAAAAGGGAATAAGCATCGTCGTCACTCCTGATGTGCACCCGGCAATCACCCGGGCACACATCCCCTCCCCCTCCCCTTCTGATTTGCGTTTCACGCAGACCTCAGGGTTATTCGTTGTCGCCCCACGGATGCAAAGCGTGGCATTCTTCGGATTTGGAGCGCGCGGCTCGTCAGAGGTCAGAATGCCCTAATGGTTGGATGCTCATGAGGAGGCGATCCTTGGATCGCCACAATTCACAGCCCGAGCAGCCAGATTCGGATGCCGACCGTGGCTCAGCCGGTCGCGACTGCCAGAATCGCCGTCTAGTTCTGCCCGAAGCGGACATGCCGCTTTCGGGATGGCGCATCACACCCGCGAGTGTCGCAAAGTGGGTGGTTTTCTGCCGTTGGGCATCAGCGTAACGCTCGTTTGGACAGTATCCCCCGCAGCAGAAAGAATATGACCACGGCCAACGTAGCCCACAGCCAGTAGGCAAGCGGAACAAACACCGCGAGGCCTGCGCACCCGGCAAGTCCAGCCCAGCTGATCCAGCGCGGGAACAGACGGTGCGCGGGAGGCAGTCGCAAGGCCGACAGGTTGGTCACAGCATAATAGATCAGCACGGTTACCGCGCTGAACGTCCAGGCTACCCGCACATCACCGATGAGGCAGAGGCCCGCGATCCCAAGCGAAACTGCAACAATGGCAGCAACAGGTTGATCCCCCCGTAGCCCCGCCAGAGCCGAAGGCGCATCGCCGCGCCTCCCCATCGCCAGCACCACGCGCGACAGGCCGAGCAGCAGGTTGAGCAGCACCCCTGCCATGGCGACCAGCGCCGCCACCGCCACTGCAAGCGCCAGACCGGGATAGCCGATGGCAAGAGCTGCGGCCTCAAGCACTGTCGCTGCTTCGGTCTCGCCCAACGGCACGCGGGCCAGCACCCATCCAATGCCAAGGTAAAGTAGGCTGGTAGCCACGATCGTTACGGCGATGGCTGGCGGGATGGTGCGCGCCGGATCGCGCACCTCCTCGGCCAGCGTCGCAACCCGGCCGTAGCCAGTGAAAGCGACGAACAGCAGCGCGCTGGCATGCAGGAAGGTGTCGGCACCCACGTTACCGGCAGCGAAGTCCGGTGCCACGCCCGGCGCAATGCTACCGCTGACAATCAATGCCACCAGCACCAGCACCACGAAGCCAACGATCGCGGCATTGAGCCAGTTCGCCCGTCGTAGTCCGGCCAGCACCAAGGCGGTGAGCAAGGCGACCAATGCAATGGCTACGGGCACGCGCGGGATCACCGTCGGGGTGAGCGCATCGCAATAGGCAGCAAAGGCCAACGCCGCCGTCGCCGCCGAAGCCCCCTTCGCCATGAGGAACGCAAGGCCCGCCAGAAAGCCCGCAGAGGGCGACAAATAGACATGACCATATTCGTAGGTGCCACCTGCGCGCGGATGGCTTGCGGCAAGCTGCGCGCTCGACAGCGCGTTGCATCCAGCCAAAGCCGCCGCCAGCAGGATCGCAGGCAGCACCCATGCGCCGATCATGGTCTCAGCCAGCGCAATGCTGACGAACACGCCTGAACCCAGCATCGACCCGAGCCCGAGCAGCACGGTTCCGGTCAGGCCAATATCTCGCTTCAGGTTGGAACTTTCCTTGACCATTCATTCCTCCGTGCCGAAGGGTGCGCCGTAGAAGCCATGCGCATAGCTGTCACCCTCACCCTGTCTGCCCTCGTCTTGGGCGCAGCTTGCCTAGAAGTGCTGGGACCGTTGCCGGGGGATGTTGCCGTGACCCTCGCTTTGCAATCGGCCTTCGGTGCTTCGCCGCAATGGGCTGAATGGCTGACCGATACGGCCAAGCCGCCGCTGGTGGTTGCAACAATAGTAGTTGGTGCGGGGTTAGCGTGGCTGATCGCGGGCTGGCGTGCCGCATTGGGGGTGCCGCTGGCTTTCGGGTTTGGCTGGCTCATGGACAAGGCTGCGCGCGCGCTGATCTTCGCCCCGCGTCCTGCGGCCGATGTCGTCGAGGTCGCCAGCGCGAGCAGTTCCAGCGGCCTGCCATCAACGTTCGGATTGGTTTTTGGCGGCGTCTTTGGGGTTGGGCTTATGGCTCGGGCCAAACGATGGGACACGGCTTCGCTGCAAGTCCTCGCCGCATTTCTGATCATCACAGGAGCGGCGGCAAGGGTTGTGTTGGGCGGGCATTGGGCAAGCCAGATGCTTGTATCGGTCTTGCTCGGTTTGGCATCTGCTGCAGCCGCTTATTGTGCGACAACACGTATTCCACGTCGCGGCCGATCAAACTTTCCCTGAGTGTCAGGAAAGGCGGCAAGTTGAGAGTTTCGGCTGCTGGTGAATAGCCCTTTGAAGCTGCCGGTTGAGTTGCGGTATCGCACATCGGCCCCGCTCATGACCCGAGATGGTTGGCACCCTGTCTGTCTGAAACTCTCAGCCTGCGATAATTCCGGCCTTGTCTGCGGGTGTTTCAACCGGCAGATCTTTCTCGACCCGCTCGGAATAGCGATCAACCAGCACTTCGGCGTGCGGGCGCAAAAGCACAGTGAAACGCACCAGTTCCTCCATCACGTCGACGATGCGGTCGTAGTAAGCGGAAGGCTTCATCCGCCCGGCTTCGTCAAATTCCTCGTAAGCTTTGGCGACCGAGGATTGGTTGGGGATTGTCACCATCCGCATCCACCGGCCCAGCACCCGCAAGGTGTTCACGGTGTTGAAGCTCTGCGATCCGGCGTTGACCTGCATCACCGCGAGGGTGCGGCCCTGCGTCGGACGCAGGCCCTTGTAGGCGAGTGGCAGGTGGTCGATCTGCGCCTTCATGATCCCGGTGATGGTGCCATGGCGTTCGGGGCTGCACCAAACCTGCGCTTCGGACCACAGCGAATGCTCGCGCAGTTCGTGCACCGCCGGGTGATCGTCGCCGCGCACCTGATCAGGCAATGGAAGGTCTGACGGATCGAAGATGCGCGTTTCGCAGCCAAAAAATTGTAGCAAGCGCGCCGCCTCCTCCACCGCGAGACGGGAGAAGGATCGCTCCCGCAGCGATCCGTAGAGCAGCAAAATACGCGGCGGCGGGTCGATGGCGCCTAACCCGCTCGCCGGATCGCGATGCAGGTATTCCGGACGCAGCGCCGGCAGGTGATCAGGATCGGGTAAGGCGCGCAGGCGGGTCATCGATGGGCTTTCGGTCATGCAGCGGGGAAACGGTCGCGCGTGCGATTGGCGAAGGCGACCAGCGACAACATCACCGGCACTTCGACCAGCACGCCGACGACCGTCGCCAGCGCCGCCCCGCTCGACAGCCCGAACAGGCCGATGGCGACTGCCACGGCCAGTTCGAAGAAGTTGGAGGTGCCGATCAGCGCGCAGGGTGCAGCGATATTGTGCGGCACCTTCCACGCCATCGCCGCGGCATAGGCGACCGCGAAGATGCCATAGGACTGGATGATGATCGGGATTGCGATCAGCACGATCAGCAGCGGGTTGGACACAATCGTGCCCGCCTGAAACGCGAACAACAGCACCACCGTGGCCAGCAGGCCAATGATCGACCACGGCTTCAGCCGCGCGCTAAAGGCGTCCACCGCAGCCTCATCGCCGCCATGCGACGCGATCACCCGGCTCCGCATGATGGCCCCTGCCACCAGTGGCACGACGACATAAAGCACCACCGACAGCAGCAGCGTATCCCACGGCACCACAATGTCGGTCACGCCCAGCAGCAGCGCTACGATGGGTGCAAAGGCGACGATCATCACCAGATCATTCACCGATACCTGCACCAGGGTGTAGGCCGGGTCGCCCTTGGTCATCTGCGACCAGACGAACACCATCGCGGTGCAGGGCGCCGTGCCCAGCAGGATAAGGCCCGCGATGTATTGATCGGCATC
The DNA here is from genome assembly GCF_001307295.1 of Sphingopyxis macrogoltabida. Classification (NCBI taxonomy): domain Bacteria; kingdom Pseudomonadati; phylum Pseudomonadota; class Alphaproteobacteria; order Sphingomonadales; family Sphingopyxidaceae; genus Sphingopyxis; species Sphingopyxis macrogoltabida. Next base: position 180,655 of record NZ_CP012701.1, read on the forward strand.
GCCCTCGCTCATCAGCCCGGCATAGAGGTAATCGAAGAACAACACCGCCAGCGCTGCCATGGTGAACGGCTTGACCAGCCAATTGACCACCAGCGTGATCACCAAACCCTTGGGCTTGCGGCCGATGTCCTTGATGCTGCCGAAATCGACGCCGACCATCATCGGGAAGATCATCGCCCAGATCAGCACTGCGACCACGAGATTGACCGAAGCGTATTCGAGCCCCGCCAGCACCCCGACCGCATCTGGCGCGACGAGCCCGAGGCCAAGCCCCGCCAGAATGGCGAGCAGCACCCAGACCGACAGGTAGCGTTCGAATGTGCCCAGCGGCGAAGCAGCCGGCGAAGGATTGGCGAAGGTCTGGTTCATTTCACGCGCTGCCCAGATGCATCGACAACCTGTTCGCCGTCTTCCTTGACGAACGCTCCGCGCTGATCGGCGGGGATCAGGTCGAGCACCTCTTCCGACGGACGGCACAGCTTCACGCCCAGCGGCGATATCACCAGCGGGCGGTTGATCAGGATCGGATGCGCCATCATCGCATCGATCAGCTGAGCATCGGTGAGCGCAGGATCATCCAGCCCCAGCTCGGCAAACGGCGTGCCCTTTTCGCGCAGCAGGGCGCGGGGCGAAATGCCGGCACGATCGATCAGGCTTTCCAGCAGCGCGCGCGAAGGCGGGGTCTTGAGGTATTCCACCACATGTGGCTCGATCCCGGCATTGCGGATCATCGCCAGCGTGTTGCGCGACGTGCCGCATTCGGGGTTGTGATAGATGACGATGTCAGTGCTCATTGGGTGTCCTTTGCCCTAGCGCTGGCGCCTTCCTCGCGCCCGATTTCAGCAAGCTTGCCGCGCATCGCCATCTCGTCGATGCTCTTAATCGGCAGCATCAGGAACAGCTCGATCCGGCGCTTGAGATAGGTCAGCGCCTCCAGAAACGCCTTGCGCTGGCCTTCGCCTTCGACCGCGGCGGGATCTTCCACGCCCCAATGCGCGGTGATCGCCTTGCCGGGAAAGACCGGGCAGCTTTCGCCTGCGGCATTGTCGCACACGGTGAAGATGAAATCGAACTCGGGCGCGCCGGGCCGCGTGAATTCGTTCCAGCTTTTCGAGCGCAGGCCATCGGTCGCAAAGCCGAACCCGCCCAGCACTTCGATTGCCATGGGATGGACACCACCCTTGGGCTGGCTGCCGGCGCTATATGCGGCAAAGCGGCCTTCACCCAGCTTGTTCATCAGCGCTTCGCCCAAAATCGATCGGGCGGAATTGCCGGTGCACAGGAACAGCACATTGTAGACCTTGTCAGTCATTCGAACCTCGGTTGCAGGCTGGTTGAGAGTTACGGTTTGCAGGCCGTGATTTCGGAGAAGTCGGCGCACAGGCGCGGGTCACCCTGGCAGCAATCTTCCATCAGGAAGCCGAGCAGGCTTCGCATTCCGGCATAGTCGGCACGGTAACGGATCACGCGGCTTTCGCGTTCAGATGTGGCAAGGCCGGCCCGTTCCAGATTGGCGAGGTGATGCGACATCGTGGACGGAGGAACCCCGCAGCCTTGCGCGATTTCGCCGGCCATCATCCCGTCTGGTCCGGCTTTCACCAGCATGCGGAATACGGTCAGCCGCGTTTCATGGCCAAGCGCCTGAAGCGCATCGACAGCCCAGACCTGTTCGCCTTGCATCATCCGAATCCATGTTTGCTTTGAACTTGTCATAAAGCGCCTGTAGGGCCGTGCAATCTATATTTCCGCTATCATCGAAATAAGGATGTGCCGCCTATGTCCCGCCCGCTCCTGACTGCCACCTTCTGCTTGTCGGCTCTGCTGACCGTCCCTGCGCTTGCGCAGCAAGCATCCAGCACGGCGGATTACCGCGCGCAGGGCGAAGCCGAACTGGCAGACCGTCTTGCAGCTGAGGAGCGGCCCGATCAGGCGCGCAATGTGATCATCTTCATTGGCGACGGGATGGGCGTATCGACCCTTACGGCGGCCCGTATTCTGGCGGGCCAGACTGCGGGCGTTGACGGCGAATCCTTTGTCACGGCAATGGATCGGCTTGATCACACCGCGCTGGTAAAAACCTATTCGCACGATGGGCAGGTGTCCGACAGCGCTCCCACTGCAACCGCCATCCTGTCAGGGGTCAAAGCGCGCAACGGCGTCATTGGTGTGGGGCCTGAAGCGATCCTGGATGATTGCGCATCCGGCCTGGCCAACACTGTCCCCTCGGTGCTCGGTCTCGCGCAGGAGGCAGGTTATGCCACCGGGATTGTGACGACGACGAAGATCACCCACGCCACCCCTGCGGCAGGCTATGCGCATTCGTCGCAGCGCGATTGGGAAGCCGATGCCGATATGCCTGCCGAAGCGATCGCCCAGGGTTGCCCCGACATTGCACGCCAGCTGGTCGAAGGTCCGGTTGGTCAGCGGCTTGACGTGGTGCTCGGCGGAGGGCGCAGCGCCTTCCTGCCTACCAGCGCTGCCGATCCCGAATATTCCGGCCGCACCGGCAGCCGCAAGGACGGCCGCGATCTGATCGCTGAATGGCAGCGCAGCCATACAGGCGGCACCTTCGTGTGGAACGCGGCGCAGCTTGCCAGCTACGATCCGGCCAGCGGTCAGCCCCTGCTCGGCTTGTTCGAGCCCAGCCACATGCAATACGAAGCCGACCGTGCAGCCGATACCGGCGGCGAGCCTTCGCTGGCGGACATGGTCGAATTGTCGATCCGGCGGCTTTCAGGGAAGGACGGCGGCTATGTGCTGCTGGTTGAAGGCGGACGGATCGATCACGCCCACCACGGCGGCAATGCCTACCGCGCGCTGACCGATGCGGCGGCGCTCGATGCAGCGGTGGCCCGCGCAATGAGTCTGGTTGATCTTGATGAGACGTTGATCGTCACGACCGCCGATCACAGCCACACCCTGACTATCAGCGGCTATCCCCAGCGCGGCAATCCGATCCTCGGCACGGTGGCGTTCGGCGAGCCGGTGAAAGCCCGTGACGGCAAGGGCTACACAACGCTCGGCTATGCCAACGGGCCGGGCGCCGTCGCCGGTGAACGCGCCGATCCGGCGGCGCAGGATACCGCTGCCCTGGATTACCGCCAGCAGGCAACCGTGCCGCTGTCGGGCGAAACCCATGCCGGGGAAGACGTCGCCGTGCGTGCATCCGGTCCGGGTGCAAATCTGTTCCGCGGGACGATGGAGCAGCAGACCATCTTTTACATCGTCAAGCGGGCGCTGTTTGGCGATAAGCCCAAGTGACAGCATAAGATCGCGCCCGGCGCGCCATTTGATTTGCGTCAGACCGCATATGCGGGTCATCGCATATCCACCCGCTTTTGCCGCAGCACAGGCGGCCTATCCGGGGCTGGACGTGCGCCGGGTGCTGCTGCCGGGCAAGGAAAGCCCGGAGTTGCAACCGCACGGCGATTACAGAGCAGTGCTGGTGCGCCCGCGCGCCAACGCGGTGTGGGTCGATCCGGCAACAACCAAGGTGCTGCTGACCACTGACGGGCGCGACATGAAACTACACCAGCGCATTGGCGAGATGGCCGATCCGCTGCATTTCGGCGATTTCGGCGGGTATTGGACAAAGGTTCCGTGGTTCCTGTTTGGTCTGCTGCTGACCGGCCTTTCGCTATCCGGCGCAACCATCTATTCCCTGCGTATTGCCCGCGACTGCGGCGGCGAGGCACGGCTGGCGCAGTCCCTAGCCGGCATGTGGTGCGATCTGCCGCGCTGGAGTTGGGTATCGGCGGCCCTGATCGCAATTGGCTTTGCTCTGCTGCCCGCGTTGATCTGGCAACTGACCTAGTCTTCGCAATCGTTGGGCCGAGCAGCCCCCTTGATGCGTGTGGGAAGCGAATGGCAACAATGGGGTCGGAAACTGAATGGCAGATTTTTCTCGGCGAAGGCAGCTTCCTGCCGTTCAGCTTATGACGACGGAACCAGCCAGGCAGCTTCTACGGGTTTTTCACCAGCAGCCGACATTCCGAAAACGACCCCAAGGCGGCCGTTCCGTTAAGGCTCTGCCTGCTGATAGTTGGATGCTTCGCTGGCTTTCACCTCGTAACCCGACGGTGTAAGCACGAGATCGCGTGCCAGTGGGATTGTGCCACTGGGCATAACCGGCAATGAGGCGCTTGCGGGCCATACCTTTTTGATGTGTTCCACCAGTGTCTCGCGAAATCTGGCGGAACGATCTTGGTCTTCACCTCTGCGGAAAAAAATCCAGACACGGCCAACATGGTCTTCGTGGTCCATGGCCGAGGCGATAACTTCCTCATCATCACCTCGCCACACTGAGGCATTTAGGGTGATGAGTGACACTTGGGAGCTGACCTCAAGTTCGCCCTTAGTGGCGGCATCCACATGAAAGTCTTCTGCCTCGGCAACCTCGGTCGCGTCCGTCAAGGTGGTGTAATTTCGGCTGTGGCCGTGGGCCATCGTCAGGCGGCTTTGGCGGTGATGTGTAGGGGCTGATTTTCCTCCTCGATCATGGGTTGGTTGAGTTCGGCCATGCCTTCGATCTGCATGTATCGGTGCTGGAGCTGCCACTCGTCGTTCTGCTCCATCAGCACAGCCCCGACGAGGCGGATGATGCTGTCTTCGTTCGGGAAGATTCCGACGACGTCGGCGCGGCGCTTGACCTCCTTGTTGAGCCGCTCGAGCGGATTGGTTGAGTGTAACTTCGTGCGGTGCTGGGTGGGGAAGCCGGTGTAGGCGAGCACGTCGGTTTCGGCCTCGTCCATGCAGGCGCCGAGCTTGGGCCAACGGGTGCGCAACTGGTCGGCGACCTGTCGCCAGACCTGCGTTGCGCTTTTCTGATCGGGCTGCAGGAAGACCTGGCGGATCGCGGCGGCGACGACAGTGTTCTGGCCCTTGGGCACATAGGACAGGGCATTGCGCATGAAGTGCACCCGGCAGCGCTGCCAGGTGGCGCCCATGACGCGGGTGATCGCGCCCTTGAGGCCCTCGTGAGCATCGGAGATGACCAGCTTCACGCCGGTAAGACCGCGCCGAACAAGGTCCTTCAGGAAGTCGGACCAGAAGACCTCCGCTTCCGAGGGGCCGATATGCAGGCCGACGATCTCGCGCCGGCCCTCGGTGTTGACGGCCATGGCGATTATTGCGGCAACGCTGATGATCCGCCCGCCTTCGCGTACCTTGAGATAGGTGGCATCGAGCCAGAGATACGGCCATTCGCCGGTGAGCGGGCGTTTCAGAAAGGCATGGACGCGCTCGTCAATGTCCTTGCAAAGCTTGGAGACGGTGGACTTGGAGATGCCGGTCATGCCCATGGCCTGGACGAGTTCATCGACCCGCCGGGTGCTGACCCCGCCGATCCACGCTTCCTGGATCACCGCAACCAGCGCTTTCTCGACCATCTTGCGGGGCTCAAGGAAGCCCGGAAAATAGGACCCAGCACGCAGCTTGGGGATTTTCAGGTTCAGCGTGCCTACCCGGGTATCCAGCGAACGGTCGCGATAGCCGTTGCGCCAGGTCGCGCGCTCGCTGCTGCGTTCGTGGCGACCCGCGCCGATCAGGCCATCAACGTCGGCCTCCATGATCAGCTGCAGCACGTTCTCGGCGATGGTGCGCAAAAAATCCGGTTGGCCGCCCTTTGCAGCCAGCTCTTCGATCAGTAATCTGTCCTCGGTCATCGGGAACTCCTCTTCGTCACGGTTGAAGTGTGCAAACTCCACCATAACGATGAACCCGGTGGCCACCAGCGACGCCGCATTCCGGGGTGGGGCATGCCCCACCCCGGAATACACCATCGCCTACACCGGAAATTACACCACGAGCGCGGACGCTAACGCAACCTCCGCCAGCAAAGCCAAGAACTTTTGCTTATCCGCTTCAGTTGGGAGGGGGACTTCATAGGCAGCAACTGTCCGAGCACTCTCAGGTTGAGCAACGGGTCCACAAGCGGCGAGTGCACACAGCAATAGGGAGAAAATGCGAGGCATCGAGGGCATCTTGCAGGGATTAATCTATCTCGGCAATGTCTGATTCCCACCCAATTGTTGCCGGTTCGGTGATCTTCGGACTTCGACAAAAGCGGCCATCGGAGCTTGCCCGACGGCCGCAATTATTGTCAGATCTCGATGCGCTCCGCCAGGACAAGAGCATCCTCAACGTCGACCCCAAGATATCGGACCGTGTTCTCGATCTTGGAATGGCCAAGCAAAATTTGGACCGCCCGCAGATTTCCGGTTGTCCGGTAGATCATGGCTGCTTTGGTGCGCCGCATGGAATGAGTGCCGTAGTATTCACGCCGCAACCCGACCGCGGTGACCCATTCATCGACGAGGCGAGCATACTGCCGCGTGCTCATCGGTTGGCCGGAATGGATCCTGCTTGGGAACACAAAATCATCGAGGCTGCCGCCCCGTCGCAGCAACCATGTTGCCAGGCTCGTGCGGGCGTCCGCGGTAACTTCAAATTGTACGGGCCGCCCGGTCTTCCGCTGGATGATCATCGCGCGGTCGCGGACTTCAGAACCGGCCACGAGGTCGCCAATCTTGAGCTTCACCAGATCGCAGCCCCGCAGCTTGCTGTCGATCGCCAGGTCGAACAGCGCACGGTCGCGGAGCCGCTCCTCGCGATCAAGGAAGAACCGGATCGCCCAAATCTGCTTTTGGGTGAGCGGCCGCTTGGTGCCGACGGTTCTGCCGGCATTCCACACAACGCGGTTCTGCATGGCGGGGTCGAAGTGAGAATAGGTCATCATCTTTCTCCATGGCCTTGATTGGCCAGGTAGAAAGAACGGGAAACAAAGGTGACTTTGCCTTTGACCGGGGCGAAGAATTGAGACCGTCCGATCTAGCGGGGCAGAATTAGCCTATCTCGGTCCGACACCATAACCTCTTGGCCAGTAAGCGCATTGTCGGTCACGCGGGATATCCGATAGAGGAAGTTCCAATGTGACTGCGATCATCGGCGACCCAGTTGAGCCTGCTATGCGGGCTCGCGCACGCGCTCGATAGAAATCGTCTCCGATCCGCTTTTGGCTTGCGCAAGATCATAGGTGGACTGCATCCGCAGCATGGTGGCAGCAGAGACGCCAAATGCCTTTTCGAAGCGGATCGCCATCTCCGGGGTTAGCGCAGCCCTGCCATTCAGCAAGCGGCTCAACGCAGGCCGAGTAACCTTGAGATGATCTGCGGTGCTCGACACATTCATGTTGTAAGGCTTCACGATCTCTTCGAGCAACCAAGGTCCCGGGTGGATCGCGAAGCTGTCATGGAGCTTGATAGCCATCAGTGATAGTCCTCCAGATCGAGATCAGCGACGGTGAGTTCGTCGAACATTGTGAATGTCAGGCGCCAATTTCGGGTTACCGTCATGGCAAAGTATCCCTCCCTGTCGCCATTGAGGGGATGAAACCCGAAATTCGGCGGCACCGCCAGCTCATCCAGGCTCTCTGCCGAGGCAATGAACGCCAGAATGCGACGGAGCCGGTCAACCTCCATCAGCCCTGCTGGCTTCCCGGTTTCAGCAAACCTGCGAAGTGCCTTGTGGCGGATGCTTCCGATTTCCATGAAGGTGTAATCCCACAAGTTACACAAGGAGTCAACAGAGGTGTAACCCCGGAGGTTACACCTTGGTCATCGGGGTACCAGCTTTTCACTTCATATCTCACACGCGAAGCAGGGCGCTGATCACCGATGAAGCGGTTGCTTTCGGAATGAATACCCGTGTCCGGTAGGAAATGATCTCGGTGAAGCAGCCGATGCTCTTCAGCCAAGGCAGCTGATCGACAGGCGCACCGACGATTTCGTAGCGCTGCTCGCCTGCCACGCGGGAGCCTTTGAGGGTCGCCTCAAACGGCTGCTTGATCGGGATGATCCGGCTTTCGCTGAGCGCCCTGATGATCGTATCCGGGCTCAGTTCAACGGTGGAGGCAATGTCGAATTTCTCGAGCAGCTTCGCCACGTCGAGCTCGTGGACCATGCGGCCGAGCCAGCTTCGTCCCTCTTCGTCCACGATCCGCCGGACCTCCAGATAGTCGATGGGAAGGCTCGACCAGATCGGCAGGAGAAGTCCGGTCGCAAGGTACACGGTCTCTGTGGTGAGCCGTTCGGCAAGCTCCGCAACCTCGCTTTGCCACAGCTTTTCGAAGGTTTGGCTCGGAGCTTCTTCCCAGGCCGATTCCGCAAGGTCATCGAAGTGGTGGTATTCTCGCCGGAGCGGACGGTGGAGGATAACCCGCCTGATGAGTTCGCCCTGTTCGGTCATGAAGTGCCGCGAAGGTTCGGCCAGGGCTGCTTTCCCGCTCTTGGTATTGTGGAGCAGAATGCAGCCGTCAGCGTAGTCGCGGCGCTCAAGGACACGCTCAAGGGAGATCGGCCGTGCTCTCGTCTTGAGAGCCAGCTGCAGCAAGTGTGACGTGGCGCCGGTTCGCCCGTCGGTCCGCAGGACGATGTCTTCGACAACCTCGGCCTGTTCAACCCGAAGGGTTTCGACGCCAACATCGAGCGATCCGGCCTCGCGCGCTGCTGACACCCGCGCCTCGACCAACCCCAGAAACTCCTCAAAGATCGCATTCTGCATTCCGATCGGCAGTGCGAGGATGCGATTGAGCCAGCGCTGGATCGGCGGAAGGTCCTCTTCGAGCACGCCATCGTCGGAGACAATCTTGAGCCCACTACGGCGCTGGAAATCGATCAGCGTTGCGCTCTTGAGCTTGCCGTCCGCCAGCAAGGCAAACCAGGTCGAGAGAGCCGCCTTGGCATATTCGCTTTCGAGATTGTCGGCAGGGTCAAAAAGGTTCTGCCCGCCCGTCTGGCGTTGGCCCCGCGTCAGCGCCCCCAGGCTGTCGAGCCTGCGCGCAATGGTGCTTGTGAACCGCAGTTCCCCCTTGCAGTTCGTGGTCACAGGCCGGAACAGTGGTGTGTTGGCTTGATGGGTCCGGTGCGTTCGGCCCAGCCCCTGGATGGCGCGGTCGGCGCGCCATCCCGGCTCAAGCAGGAAGTGGATGCGCCGCTTCTGGCAAGCTGCGTCAAGGCTCGCGTGATAGGATCGCCCGGTGCCGCCCGCATCGCTGAAGACAAGGATCGGCTTCCTGCCATCCATGAACTGGTCGGTCTCGGACTGGTTTGTCCGCGGCGAGCGGGTCTCGAGGCGTTGCTGGCCGTCGCTCTGGTTTATGAGCCGCTTGCTGCGCCCGGTCACCTCGGCGACCCTCTCCGGTCCGTAGTGCTCGATGATCCCGTCCAGCGCTGGCTTGATCGGCGGCATGGCGCACAGATGCTCGATCATCTCGCTGCGGCGGGCGATCGCAGTCTGATTGTGGACTGGACGGCCTTCCTCATCGAACATCGGTGCCGAGCGCTGAGTGCCGGTATCATCGACGAACACTTGCATCTGTTGCGTGGGGAAGGCGCGCTCGAGGTACTCGATCACGGCGTCGAGCGGGCTGAGGTCGAGGTCGAGCTCAGCCCGGTCCTCTGGCGAGAGGCTGTCGAGACGGCGATCGAGGATGCTTTCGGCGGTCGAAACCAGTTGGACGACAACCACCTCATCGCGGTCCAGATGGAGATTGATGGCAGCAATCAGCGTTGGCAGCTTCATCGACAGCAGCAGCTGGTTGAAGAACCGCTGCTTGGTGCTTTCAAACCGGCTTCGCGCTGCGGCTTTCGCACCGCTGTTGAGCGTTGTGCCGTCGATTTCATCGACGACACCGGTCAGCTCCAGCGCCTCCTCAAGGTTCTGATGAATGATCGCTTATCGCGAGGAAGCGGTAATGCGGAGGAGCGCGGCGTAACCGGCGAATTCCCATGATAGTGTGCGCAGTTGCTGCGCATTATATTGGTTGCGAACCTCGGCGGTCCCTGGACCAGCTGAGGAGGCAATCATGTTGAAGTTGCATGACGAGTTGATCACCGAACTCTCGAATTCGCTCACCACACAGAATTACAATCCCGTGGTCGTGGCGAACCACCGTCTCTACGCCCGCGCGTTTCTCGATTATCTGGCCGAGTGCGATATACAGGTCGAGACTGTGACGCCGCAGCAGGTCGATCAGTATTTTGGCTATGCGGTTCAGGATTTTGAGATCCAGTACGGTCGGCCTCCCAGTGCGCGTTGGCACATGTTGCCCCGCACCGCGATCGCCAAGCTCCTCCGGCTTGCTCAAGGCAATTGGCCCCCGGACGCAGAAATGATCGGTCCCGATGACGAGCATCGACATGAAATTTGCCGCGAATACGAGGCATGGCTGCGCGAGGAGCGCGGTTTGGCAAGCGCGTCCATTGCGGCGCTGATGTGGGAGGCGCGAAACTTCCTGCGATGGCAGTTCGACCGGGCCGGTGCCGCCAGCCTCGAAACGTTGAGCATCGTGGACATCGATCTCTACATGGACATGCGCGCGCCTGGTTTACGGCGCAAATCATTGGCCGATGTCGCTGAGCGTCTCCGTTCGGTGGTTCGCCATCTGCATCGGACGGGTTGCATCCCGACCGATCTGACGCCACACATCATCGGCCCCATGCTCTATGCCTACGAAGATGTGCCGTCGACGCTGGAAAGGAGCCAAATCGCCGCGGTTCTGGCGACAACGCAGGAGGACAGATCGCCACGCGGACTACGCGATTATGCGATACTTCAGCTGCTTGCCACGTATGGGCTGCGCGAAGGTGAGATATGCCGCCTTCGGCTCGATGACGTGGACTGGCGCGCAGAATCCCTCCGGATCTGCCACACCAAGACCAACGCGTACTCGTACATGCCGCTAATGGTGACTGTTGGTGAAGCGCTGCTGGATTATCTGCGCCTTGGGCGGCCCCAGGTTGAAGTGCGGGAAATCTTCGTCCGATCCTGCGCACCCTATATCGCAATGACGAACCTGTACGGCATGATCCGCGGTCGGTTGGCCGCCGCAGGCGTAGTGCCAGCAGGAAAGCGGGGGCCGCATGTCTTCCGCCACGCACGTGCGGTCGAAATGCTGCGGGCATCGGTCCCGCAAAAGATCATCGGCGACGTGCTCGGGCATCGATCCACCGAATCCACCAATACTTATCTCAAACTGGCAACAGATGATCTCCGAGCCGTGGCACTCGAGGTGCCTGGAATGGAGGTGCTGTCATGAGCGCCTGGCACGATCCCGATCGCACCGTCGTCGACGCCTTCCTGGTAAAATCGCAGTTCCGGCCGGGAAGCGTACCGACATATCGCTGGTTCCTTTGCACCTTCGAAGATGTTGCCCGCCGGCATCCGGCGGTGGACCGGCAGATGCTCGACGCCTGGCTGAAGGAGATGCAAAAACGTTGGCGATTGTCGACGCTGCTCAATCAGGTCTGCATTGTCGACCGCTTCCTCGACCACCTCGTCGAAATCGGGCTGATCGCCGACAACCCTGTTGCTGCACTTCGCCGTCGGTACAACGTCAAGCAAAGCAAGCCGATCTGGCGGGCCTTGGCTTCCCCGAATCCCGACGAATCCTTGGCCGCGTTACGACGGCCTGCGCCCTTCGGCAGCGTGCTGGGTGACTTCATGCAAGACCATGTCATGCTGATGCGCAGCCGGGGATATCAATATGAAGCGCAGGCTCACTGGCTGCTGCGGTTCGATCGGTTCCTTCAGGCCCGTCCCGACCTCGCGGAGCAACCACTTGAGGCAATGATTGCGAGCTGGGCGGCTGCCAAGCCGACCCGCAACCACGCGGCTGAATGCCAGAAGCTGGCGCGCATCCTGACCAAGGCGCGGTTCCGCCTCGATCCGACTATCCCGCCAAAGCGCTTCAATCCCCGGCCAGAGCGGGAAGTAGCGCGGGAGCATCGGCAACCGCATATCTTCAGCCCGGCTGACGTTCGGCGTATGCTCGATACCGCACGGACTTATCCGTCGCCGGACGCTCCGCTGCGGCCGTTGACCCTCTACACCATGATCATGCTGGCCTATTGTGCCGGGCTACGGCGAAGCGAGCTGGCATGGCTCGATCTTGGTGACGTGGACCTGCAATCAAGCACGATCACGATCCGGGAAACGAAGTTCTACAAGACCAGGATCTTGCCTCTATCCGACAGTGTCGCGGTCGAACTGCGCGCGTACATCGATGCGAGGCGGCGCGCTGGCGGCCCACAGAACCCGAAATCAGGGCTGTTCTGGCATGCCCACTTAAATGACCGCTACAGGCCCGAGGCGGTTACGACAATGATTACCAACGTCATGCGCCGTGCTGGGCTCAAGCCCGCTTCGGGCCGGACCGGGCCGCGGGTCCATGACCTTCGTCACTCGATGGTGGTGAACCGCATCCTCCAGTGGTACCGGTCCGGCATTAACCCTCAGGAAAAACTGCACTTCCTCTCGACCTACATGGGGCACCGGGATCTCCACTCCACGCTGGTCTACATCACCGTCACGCAGGATCTGTTGCAGGAAGCCAGTGAACGGTTCCGCGCGCTCGGCGCCCCGTGCCTTGTCACGGAGGCGCGGCCATGAGGAAAGGCAATCCATTGCCCGCGTTGTTGCGGGCGTTCTTCCAGGAGTGGCTGGCCGAGCAGCGCAGCGCGTCAATCCACACGATCCGCTCTTATCGCGACACCTGGCGGCTGCTGCTTCGGTTCGTCGCGGAGCGAAAAGGCTGCGGGGTCGCGCGGCTGACGCTCACCGACGTCTCGGCCGGCGAGGTGCGCGCGTTCCTTCATCATACCGAGCATGGCCGCAAGACCACGATCGGCACGCGGAACTGCCGACTGGCCGCCATCCGCAGCTTCTTCAGCTTCGTGGCGGACAAGAATCCGGAATACATCGCGCAGTGCTCAGAGGTCCTGGCTGTTCCGTTGAAGCGGGAGCCCACCTCCGCGCCGTGCTACCTCGAGCCCGAGGAGGTCGAGGCCATCCTCGCCCAGCCCAACCGATCGACACTCGAAGGGCTGCGCGACCATGTACTGCTCTCGTTCCTCTATAACAGTGGCGCGCGAATCCAAGAGGCGCTTGACCTCTGTCCCGAAGCAATCCGGTTCGATGCACCGAACTTCGTGCGTCTTTACGGCAAGGGGCGCAAGGAACGCATCTGCCCGCTCTGGCCAGAAACCGTGGCATTGCTCAGGAAGCTACTGGAGCGACAGCCGCGTGCGCCCGATGAGCGGATCTTCGTCAATCGATACGGTGAACCGCTAGGGGCGTCAGGGGTGCGGTTCAAGCTCAACGCCTACGTGGAACAAGCCGCGAAATCGACGCTGACCCTCCAGTCAAAACACGTTACGCCTCACAGCTTCCGGCACGCGACCGCCGTCCACCTCGTTGCCGCCGGAGTCGATATCACCGTCATCCGCAGTTGGCTCGGGCACGTCAGTCTCGATACGACCAATCACTATGCTCAGGCCAATCTGGAGACCAAACGAAAGGCGCTGGAACAGGTTGGCGCCCCGGCGGCGAGCAACGTGCCACCTTCGTGGAAGCGAGATGCCAATCTGATGGGATGGCTCGACACCCTATAGAATAATGTGAAGGACGTGGCGAAATGTTCCGCAGCTTTGCAGGACTACGCCGCGTTCCTCCGCATTACCGCTTCCTCGCGATAAGCGATCTTATGGCGAGCTGCGCATAAGATGGCCCAGGCGTCGGCATAAGTGTCGTAGACGGCGATCTGTTCGGCGGTCAGATCATGTTTCAGGATCTCGTATTCGACGCCTGCAAAGCTAAGCGCGCGCGCCTGATAGAGGCCCAGTGCCTTGAGGTCCCGCGACACGAGTTCCATCGCAGCGATGCCCCCTGCCCTGATCTGGCTGATGAAATCTTCCCTGTTGGCAAACGCAGTGCCGGGCCCCCACAGACCGAGCCGCACGGCATAGGCAAGGTTGTTGACCTCCGAGGCCCCAGTCGCAGAGGCGTAGAGAACCCGGGCATCGGGCAGATTGTTTTGCAGCAGCACGCCGGCGATGCCCTGCAGCGATCCGCTTTTCGTGCCGCGGGCGCCCTCGCCTCCTGCAACACCGCCCATCTCGTGGCTCTCATCGAAGGCGATGACACCTTCGAAATCCTCGCCCGCCCAATCGAGCAGCTGCTTCAGGCGGGTGGCGTCCTGACGCTGGCTGCGAAGGGTCGGGTAGGTGACGAACAGGATCCCTTCGCGAAACGGAACCGCCTGATCGATCTTCCAGTTGGAAAGCGGCTGAATGTCGGCCGCTAGCCCTCCGATAGCACTCCAGTCGCGGCGCGCGTCTTCGAGCAGGCTTTCGTTCTTCGAGATCCAGATGGCCTTACGGCGTCCCGCAAGCCAGCCATCAAGGATGCAGGCGGCGATCTGCCTGCCCTTCCCTGCCCCCGTGCCATCGCCAAGGAAATAGCCTTTGCGGTAGGCGCGCCCATGCTCGTCGAGTTGCAGGCCAACGCCTTCTTTAGCGGGAACGAACAGGCCAGGCAGATACTGCTGCCACGCGTTCCCGGCATAGATGACAGTTTCGATCTGGGCCTCGGATAGCAGGCTTTCTTGCAAGACCCGATCCTGCAGCGCCGGGACATAATCCGGGATTGGTGCCGGGATCGAACCCATGGCCACGCTTTCGACGAGCGGTGTCGGATGTTCGCGTGCACCAGCAATATCGACCCGGCTTGGCCGGTACGGGATGTAGACCCCGCTTTGCTCACCGAGCACGCGCGGCTTGTCTAAGGTACTGAACGCCAGCGCTGCAATCGTTGGGGCTTGGGCTACCCTCGCTTTGACGGGCTTTGTGATCGGCGTTGCGCGCATGGCTTTGAAGAGCGCACCCGGCTTTGCTTTCGGCGGCACCGCGCGCGGTTCGCAGTCGGGCTGGGCTGTCACGCGTTTGATGATTGGAACCGCAGACGCGACGTCTGCAACTGTCTGCCGCGCCAAAACTGCTGGTCTGATCTGCCCCGGGATCTTGTCGATCACGTACAAGCGCACGGCCACGCTGGTGCCCTGTTTGTGATAGCATTTATCGAGCCGGATGGATGTGCGGACCGTGCAAGAGGCAAAGGTGTCTTCGTAGATTTTCGCAAGCTTTGCGCTCGTCGTGAACCAGTCCGGCATGATCGCGACGATCCGTCCCCCCTGCTTGAGGCGCGTTATGGCAGCGCGCAGGTGACGCACCGCTGCGAACTCGTCTGCTCCTCGTCCCATTGACCGGGAGAACGGCGGGTTCATGAGGATCAGGCTTGGCTGCACAGCCGCGTCGAGATGGGAAGCCAGCATGGCTCCATCGATCCCTGTGATGGTGGCATCGGGAAACAGCAGTGCCAGCTTTTCACGCCTGCGCGGATCGATTTCGTTGAGATGTAATGCGCTGACATCAGGCAAAGTTGCCACGAGAGCGCCATGTCCGGCGCTCGGTTCAAGAACGATATCGGTTGCGAGTGGCTGCGCCAAAATCACGGATAGCGCTGCGAGGTCTGCGGGCGTCGAGAATTGCTGGAACCTGATCTGGTCTTCACTTCTGACCGTGTGTGTCGGCAGTGCCTCGATAAGCGCACTGATCTCCGAAATCTGGGTCAGCATCTGAGGTTTGTTCAGCAGTCCGGCCATGTGGCGCGTCAAGGCCGCCTCGAGCAGGTCAAAAGCGTCCCTCTGGCTCCAGGCGCCGTTTGCGGAGCCCTCCCCGTAGAGCTGGCGCATCGTCTCAAACAGGCGTTGCTTGTTCGCCAGTCCCGTGGCGATGGCGTGCTGGATTTCGGTGATTGCTGCGTCCAGCTTCTGGCTGGATTGTTCAAAAAGGTCGGTCACGGTCTGCTCCTGATGCTGAACCGCATCAGGCCTTCCCCCTCTCCCTTTGGCGAAACTGGGGAGTTTTATGGAGATGTGTTCAGCTCTGAAGAGCCGCCTAAATGTTGAGGGAAGTCACTCGACTGCCTGGTAGCGAACACCAATCCGCTTAAATGCGCTTTCGCGCCGGATCCGGATCTGCTGTGCGATTGTGTCTGCCTGTCTTCTGTCCGGAAAGCTGGTGGTCACCCCCTGCCCTTTCGTACCAATTCGTCCCCAGCGCCGCTCAACGGTTGTCCAGCCAAACAGATCGGTCTCAACCCAGAGATGATAGTCGCGCGCGACGTTGCGGGATGGGTCTATTGCTTGCCAATGCCACGACTGGTTCTTCGGCGTCTCCATATGAAACCGGTGGCAGAACGCTGAGCATTCGGTCCAACTGGAAATCTGAATCACAGGAGCATCTTTGATTCATTGAGGCGATTGACCACTGCCTCGACTTTTAGAACGTGTGCAAGGACGTTTAGTTGGTCTGAGCCGAGAATGCTCCTCGCGACGTCGCGTAATCTCCAAAAACAATCATAAAAAAACGCCGCTGCTTGCAGCGGAAGGATTCATGATTCTA